>NZ_JACYTW010000006.1:0-104994 GCF_014841395.1 Plantibacter sp. CFBP 13570
GCCCCGGCACTCGCCGGCCTGCGCGCCGAGGCGGTCCTGCAGGCGCTCGCCGACGTGCGGGCACGGTCGGTCGCCGACGTCGGGTGCGGCGAGGGCGCCCTCCTCACGCGATTGCTGGCGGATCCCGTCGTCACCACGGTGATCGGTACCGACGTCTCCGCACGCGCGCTCGCATCCGCGTCGCAGCGGCTCGGGCTCCGCGACGCGAGCGATCGCGTCCGAGAGCGTGTCCAGCTGCTGCAGTCCTCGGCGACCTACGCGGACACCCGGCTGCGCGGACTCGATGCGATCGTGCTCATGGAGGTCGTCGAGCACATCGACGCCGAGCGCCTCGATGCACTCGAGGCTTCGATCTTCGGTGCTGCGGCTCCCGAGGCCGTGATCGTCACGACGCCGAACCGCGAGTACAACGCGTTGTACCCCTCGTTGCCGGCGGGCTCGTTCCGGCACCCGGACCACCGCTTCGAGTGGGACCGCCAGGAGTTCGCGACCTGGTGCACCACTGCGGCCGAGCGGTACGGCTACGGCGTCGAGCACCGTACGGTCGGCGACGTCGACCCGCAGCTCGGCTCGCCGACGCAGCTCGCCATCTTCCGGAAGGCCACCTCATGAGCGACCTCGAGCAGACCCCCGCCGCCCTGCCGATCCCCGAACTGTCGCTCGTGGTCCTCATCGGCGTGAGCGGGTCCGGCAAGTCGACCTTCGCCGCCACGCACTTCGGCCGGTTCGAGACCCTGTCGAGTGACTTCTTCCGTGGGCTCGTCTCCAACGACGAGAACAACCAGGCCGCCAGCGCCGATGCCTTCGCAGCACTTCGCGATGTCGCCGCGCGCCGCCTGGACGCCGGGCTCCTCACGGTCATCGACGCGACCAACGTCCAGCCAGCCTCGCGCAAATCGCTCATCGACCTGGCACGCAACCACGACGTCCTCCCCGTCGCCGTGGTGCTCGACGTCCCTGAGCGCGTCTGCATCGAGCGCAATGAGGCTCGCGAGGACCGTTCGTTCGGCGCGGCCGTCATCAAGCGTCAGCAGGACCAACTGCGCCGGTCGATGCGGCACCTCAGCAAGGAGGGCTTCCGGAAGGTCCACGTGCTCTCCGGGGTGGAGGCGATCGCGCAGGCGTCGTTCGTCCGTGAGCCGCTGCTCAACGACCGCCGTCAGGAGCGCGGTCCCTTCGATGCGATCGGCGACGTGCACGGTTGCCGGAGCGAGCTCGAGACGCTGCTCACGAAGCTCGGCTACGTGATCGAGCGCGACGTGGAGGGTCGCCCGATCGACGCCGCGCACCCCGAGGGCCGCCGCGCGATCTTCCTCGGCGACCTCGTCGACCGCGGGCCGGACACTCCTGGCGTGCTGCGACTGGCGATGGGGATGGTGGGCGCGGGACATGCCTTGGCGGTGCCCGGGAACCACGAGTCGAAGCTCGTCCGGGCGTTGCAGGGCAAGCGGGTGCAGACCAGTCACGGGCTCGCCGAGTCGCTCGCCCAACTGGCCGAGGAGCCGGAGGAGTTCCGTGCCGAGGTCGAACGGTTCTGTCGCGAACTCGTCGCACACCTCGTCCTTGACGACGGGAAGCTCGTCGTCGCGCACGCCGGCCTGATCGAGCAGTATCACGGCCGCGCCTCCGGGCGGGTGCGGTCGTTCGCGCTGTACGGCGACACCACGGGGGAGACCGACGAGTACGGCCTGCCCGTGCGGCTGCCCTGGGCGGAGGACTACCGCGGCAAGGCGACCGTCCTCTACGGCCACGTGCCGACCCTCGACGCCGAGTGGGTCAACAACACGATGTGCCTCGACACCGGCTGCGTCTTCGGCGGCAAGCTGAGTGCCCTGCGGTGGCCGGAGCGCGAGGTCGTCGACGTGCCGGCCGAGCAGGTCTGGTACGAACCCGTCGTGCCGCTCGGCCGCCCGACCGGTCCCGCCGGTGAGCAGCGGGATCCCGGGCTGCTGCGCATCGACGACGTCCTCGGCAAGCAGGTCGTCGAGACCCGTGTCTCGGGCCGGGTCGGCATCCGCGAAGATGCGGCGGCCGGCGCACTCGAGGTCATGAGCCGGTTCGCGATCGACCCGCGGCGTCTGGTCTACCTGCCGCCGACGATGAGTCCGCCGAGCACCTCGCAGCGGAAGGACCTCCTGGAGCACCCCGCTGAGGCGTTCGAGGCGTATCGCCGGGATGGGCTCGACCGGGTGGTCTGCGAGGAGAAGCACATGGGCTCGCGTGCCGTCGTGCTGCTCACGCGTGATCCGGCACCCTTCGGTGCGTCTGCCGGGTGGCGCGGGACCGTCCACACCCGAACCGGACGCCCGTTCTTCGACGAGGAGACGACGCAGACGCTCCTGACCCGGCTCGACGCCGCCGTGGAGCGAGCCGGTCTCTGGGAGGAATTCGACGCCTCCTGGTTGCTCTTCGACAGCGAGCTGCTGCCATGGTCGGTGAAGGCGGAGAGCTTGATCCGCGACCAGTACGCCTCGGTCGGAGCTGCCGCGACCGCTGCACTCCCGGCGGCCGTGCACGTGCTGGAGCAGGCGGCGGCGACGGGTGTCGACGTCTCGGACCTGCTTGAGCGGACGCGTCGACGGGCCGAGGCCGCCGACGCCTACGTTGCGGCCTACCGCCCGTACACCGCGCCCTCGAACGGTCTGGAGGGCGTGCAGATCGCTCCGTTCCAGCTCCTCGCCTCGACCGGGGCGAGTCACCTGGGCCGCGACCACGCCTGGCATCTCGCGGTCGCGGATCGCCTGGCGGACGCCGACCCGGAGCTCATCCGTCGGACCCGCTCGATCGAGGTCGACCTCACCTCGTCGGCCTCCGAGAATGCCGCGACCGCGTGGTGGGAGGAGCTGACCGGTGCGGGTGGTGAGGGCATGGTCGTGAAGCCTGTGGCCGGTCTCGTCCGCGGTGAGAAGTCGCTCGCGCAGCCCGGCATCAAGGTGCGGGGCCGTGAGTACCTGCGCATCATCTACGGTCCCGACTACACGGAGCCGCACAACCTCGAGCGCCTGCGCGATCGGGACATCGGCCACAAGCGGTCGATGGCGCTGCGTGAGTACGCGCTCGGCGCCGAGGCGGTCGAACGGTTCGTCGCCGGTGAACCGACCTGGCGGGTGCACCAAGCCGTCTTCGGCGTGCTCGCCATGGAGTCCGAGCCGATCGACCCGCGCCTCTAGCGTCGGCTCGTCGCACCCGTCCGTTCCCTGCGCTCCCCGTCCGGTCCCTGAGCTCCCCGTCCGGTCCCTGAGCTCCCCGTCCGGTCCCTGAGCCTGTCGAAGGGCGGGGTCAGGCCGTGTGCCCTTCGACAAGCTCAGGGACCGGGTTTCAGCTCAGGGACCGGGTTCAGCTCAGGGACCGGGTTCAGCTCAGGGACCGGGGCTGAAGCTCCGCGACCGCGACCGGGTCGTCAGCGCAGGACGGAACTCAGCAGGAGGCTCGTCTCGCTGTTGACGACGCCCTCGATGCGTCGGATCCCGCCGAGCACGCGGTCGAAGTCGGTGAGGGTCTCGGTGCGGAGTTCCGCGACCAGGTCCCACCCGCCGTTGGTGGTGTGGAGTGCGCTGATCTCGGGGAAGCCGCGCAGTTGGCGGATGACGTGGTCCGTGGAGCGGCCCTCGACCTCGATGAAGGCGATCGCGCGAATGGTCCCCGGGTCCAGTTCGTCGCGCACCCGGACCGAGAACCCGACGACGGTGCCCGAGGAGACGAGGCGCTCCAGGCGGCTGGTGACCGTGGCCCGGGTGACGTCGAGCGACCGCGCGAGGCTCGCGACCGATGCCCGACCGTCGGCTCGGAGCGCAGCCAGCAGCCTTCGGTCGAGATCGTCGAGCGCTGCCATGCTCACAATGTACAACCGACTTACTCACATTGTGCATAACCTGTGCACAAATCGCGCATCTCTGGAATGGAAAGTGCAGATCGTCGAAATCTAGGCTCGAAGCACCGGGTGCGATCTGCGCACGGTGGCTCTCACACCCCGACTCGTCTGGAAGGGAACGTCATGACGCGTTTCGTCGATGTCCGCAACATGGTCCGCTGGACGGCCGATCGAGGTCCTGAGCGCATCATCGCCGGCATGATCGGCTACCTCGAGGCCGACTTCCGCCGCTGGCCCTCGTTCGACAAGAGCCCGCGTGTCGCCAGTCACACGCCCTTCGGCGTCATCGAGCTCATGCCGACGAGCGACCACGAGACCTACGCCTTCAAGTACGTGAACGGTCACCCCTCCAACCCAGCCCGGGGCTACCAGACGGTCACGGCGTTCGGCGTCCTCGCCGACGTGCACAACGGCTACCCCACCTTCCTCGCCGAGATGACGCTCCTCACGGCCCTCCGGACCGCCGCGACGTCGGGCATGGTCGCGAAGCACCTCGCCCGTCCCGACTCGAGCGTCCACGCCCTCATCGGCGCCGGCAGCCAGGCCGAGTTCCAGGCCCTCGGCATGCGGGCCGCCCTCGGGATCAACACCGTCCGGATCTGGGACGTCGACCCGCTCGCGATGGACAAGTTCGCGCGCAACCTGGAGCCGCTCGGATTCGAGGTCGTCATCGGGACGAGTGCCGCTGACGCCGTGGCGGGCGCGGACGTCGTCACGACCTGCACGGCCGACAAGGCGCTCGCGACCGTGCTCACGAACGACCTGGTCGAGCCCGGCATGCACCTGAACGCCATCGGTGGCGACTGCCCCGGCAAGACGGAGCTCGAGGCGTCGATCCTCGATCGCGCCGAGGTGTTCGTCGAATTCCCGCCGCAGACCCGCATCGAGGGCGAGATCCAGCAGATGGCTCCCGACTTCCCGGTGATCGAGTTCTGGCAGGTCCTCACGGGTGCCGTCCCCGGCCGCAGCTCGCGGGAGCAGATCACGCTCTTCGACTCCGTCGGTTTCGCGATCGAGGACTTCACCGCGCTGCGCTTCCTCCGCGACTCCGTCGACGGCAGCGAGTACTTCGAGGAGATCGACCTCGTCGCCGCCCCCGACGACCCGAAGGATCTCTTCGGGCTCGTCGGCGCGCTCTCGCCCGTCGGCTGAGTCCGACATGTCCGTGCAGGCGCCGTCGGCCGTGGTGCTCATCCGGCCGCACCGGTTCACGCCGAACCCGCTGACCGCGGCCGACAACGTCTTCCAGGTCGCGGAGGGCGTCCCGTCGGAATCCGTGTCCGGGGTGGCTCACGCGGCGTTCGACGAGGTCACCGCCGTGGCGCAGGCGCTCGAGGCGGCGGGCGTCCGCGTCCACCTGTTCGACGATGAGGACCCGGACCGCCCCGACAGCGTCTTCCCCAACAACTGGCTGTCGACCCATGCGGGCGGGCACCTGGCGGTCTACCCGATGTACGCGGTGAACCGCCGACGCGAGCGCCGGTGGGACATCGTCGAGATGCTGAAGCGCGAGTACCGCGTGCAGGACGTCATCGACTACTCGGGGCTGGAGCTCGACGACGTGTTCCTCGAGGGCACCGGTGCGATGGTGCTCGACCACGCGGCCCGGGTGGCGTTCGTCGCGCGATCCCACCGGGCCGACCCGATCGCCCTCGAGCGGTTCTGCACCAACTTCGGCTACGAGCCGCTCGTCTTCGACGCGGTCGACCCGCACGGGGTCCCGATCTACCACACCAACGTCATGATGGGCGTGGCGACCGAGTTCGCGCTCGTCGGTCTCGACCTGATCGCCTCGCCGGCGCGACGCGATCAGGTGGTCGAGCGGCTCACGGCTCACGGACGGACGATCGTCGATCTCGACTACGGGCAGGTCTGCGACTTCGCCGGCAACGCGATCGAGCTGCGGTCGGCGACGGGGGAGCGTCTCCTCGCGATCTCGAGCCGGGCCGTGCAGAGCCTGCGGCCGGATCAGTTGGCGGTCATCGAGCGCAGCTGTCGGATCCTGCCGTTGGACGTCCCGACCATCGAGCTCGCCGGGGGTTCCGTCCGCTGCATGATCGCGGGGATCCACCTGGACCGTCGGCCTGCGGTGACGGCTTCCGCTCCGGCTCCGACCCCTCAGCTCGCCCACTCGTGATTCCACTGATCGGTGATCCGATTAACGCAAATCCATCCGTCAGACGCGATGGCTGAGCGCTCCGGGCCTGCGACGATGGCTGTCCGCGTGCGCATGGGTTAGATTGACGTCGATCAGCTGATCGACGTGGAATCCGGCCGACGTCCTCTCTGACCGAGCTGGAGAGAGTGGGCGATCATGCCGCTGTTGGAACATGAAGCCTCTCGACGCGGCCGACTCCGGGTGTTCGCCCGTGCACAGCTCCCGTTCGCGATCGCCTTCGGCATCGTCGCGATCCTCGTCGCGATCGTCCTGCCCGAGCGGTTCTTCACGGTCGCCGTCCTCTCGGGCACCGCTCTCGCGGCGATCAGCACCCTCCTCGCAGCTGTCCTGCCCTGGGAACGCTGGCCGACGCACGCGATGGCCGTCATCGCCGTCCTCGACCTCTTCGCCGTCGCGAGCATCCGGCTCGAGCTCATCAGCGTGACTCCGGGCGCGAGCCTCCTCTGCATCTTCCCCGTGCTGTGGTTGGCGTTCGGGTTCACCCCGCGGATGATCATTCTGGCCGTGGTGGGGACCTTGTTCATCAGCAGTGCTCCCTATGTCCTTCGGGCTCGCACGCCGGAGACCGCTGTGGACTGGCTCAACGTCGCCCTGCTGCCCATGCTCACCATCGGTATCGCGGTCGCCGTGAACATCGGAGCCCGCCAACTGCGACGGAGCCGGCACGCCATCCAGGAGCAGGCCGCGCAGCTCGAACGCTCGCTCGCCAGGGCGCTCGACGCGGAGGCGCTCGCCGAGTCGATCCTCGAGACGGTGGACGCGGGCGTGGCCTTCTACACGGCGGACGGCACCCTGGGCGTGGCGAACGCGCACGCTGCCGACATGGTCGCCGCCGTCGGGTTCCGGCTGGACACCCCGCCGTATGCCGGGGAACACGTCCTCCAAGCCGATCGTCGGACACCCATCCCGTTCGACGAGCAGATCATCCCCAGAGCGCTGCGGGGCGAGTTGCTCTCGAACCATCTGGAATGGGTCGGGGAGGCCGGCAGACAGCGGGCGATCCTCGCCAGCTCCGCGCGGGTCATGCGCAACGGCGACACGCACCTGGGAACGGTCATCGTCGCGCACGACGTCACCGAACTCGCCAACGCGATCAACGTCCGTGAGGCGTTCCTCACGACGGTGTCCCACGAGCTGCGCACGCCGCTCACCTCCATCCACGGGTATCTCGAACTGATCATGGACGACGCCGAGGTCGACGCCCCCGGTCTGCTCCCGGCGCTGCGGGTGGTCCAGCGCAACGCGGTCGAGTTGGAGCGGCGGGTGCAGGAGCTGTTGACCGCGTCGGATTCGACGGTCCAGATCACACCGAGCCGTATCGACCTCACGGACGTCGCCGCGCGTGCGATCGAGACGGCGACCGCGGGAGTCTCCGGTCCGGTCGTCCGACTGCACGCCGATGCGGCGGCGGTCGTCTCGGCGGATCCGGAGCAGGTCCACCGCGCCATCACCGAGCTCGTCGTCAACGCCGTGAAGTTCACGCCGGCAGCTGGGACGGTCGACGTGGTCGTCGAGCCTGGTGCCGGGCACGTCCAGGTGACCGTCACCGACACGGGCGTCGGGATGAGCGCCGACGAACTCCGTCAGGCCTTCGACAAGTTCTACCGGGCGGATTACGCCCGGGATCAGGCGGTGCAGGGCGTGGGGCTCGGCCTGCCGGCTGCACGGGCGATCGCCGACGCGCACGGCGGTTCCGTGACCCTGCGGAGCACGCCCGCTACGGCCAGCGCACCCGGTGCGACCGTCGCGACCCTCGTCCTGCCGCTGGAGCCGTCGGTCATCCCATCACGATGACGCGGACACTGGCGCTCTCAGTCTGCTGACGGCTCGCCGAGGAGCGCCGACCGTGCCGCATCGAGGCCGGTGACCTCAGCCGTCCAGTCGGGTCGCACGAACTCGTCGCGGTGCAGTCGGAGGCCCTGCGAGTCGACGAGCTCGCCTGGCCGCCCGATGAAGCGTTGCAGACCGTTGTCCCGATAGCCGAGTCGTCGCGAGACGCCGAGCGATGCGCCGTTCCAGACGGCCGCGTCCGACACCGCGACCTGCGCGTCGAGGTGGTCGAAGGCGAACTGGAGCATGCCCGCCCGCATCTCGATGCCGAGCCCCTTGCCCTGCTGTGCCTGCGTCAACCAGGAACCGCTCCCGACCGTCCGCGTGACGGCGAAGTCTCGGGCGCCGATGTCCTGCAGGCCGATCGGCGTCCCGTCCAGGAGGATCGCGAGGTTGAGTGTCCAGGACGACGGTGTCGCTCCCGCGCGCTGGGTCCAGAGGTGCCGTGCGGTCTCGCGGATGAGTTGTTCGCGCGGCTGGTCGGTCCACGGCGTGGAGAACGGCATGACGGCGGGGTCGTGGACGCCGGCGAGGGCGGCCTCGATCAATCCGGGGAGGTCCTCGTCGCGCACGAGGCGCAGGACAAGTCTCGGCGTGCGGATCTCCAGGCCGAAGAGCGGCCAGACGTCGGTGAGGCTGAGCATCGTGCCACGGTATCGCCTCGGGCCGTAGCCGGTCGAGGCCGTCCTGTCGAGCCGGGGGTGCCGCGGGCGGCTTCCGTGACACACTCGACGCGCCGCGGGATCGCGGCCCGGTTCGACGACGAGAAGGGCTCCACGATGAAGTACACGCACCTCGGCCGCACGGGGACGACGGTCTCCCGGATCGTGCTCGGCACCATGAACTTCGGCGATCGGACCAGCGAGGAGGACTCGTTCGCGATCATGGACCGGGCGTTCGACCTCGGCATCAACTTCTTCGACACGGCGAACGCGTACGGTGGCAGCGCCGGTCGCGGAGCGACGGAGGAGATCATCGGCCGGTGGTTCGCAGCCCGCCCCGGCGTCCGTGACGACATCGTCCTGGCGACGAAGGTCCACTCGCCCATGGTCGCCCCGAACGACGACGGCTCGGACGTCGTGAACGCGCGTGGCGCGTCGGCCTGGCAGGTCCGTCGTGAGGCGATCGCGTCGCTCGAACGCCTGCAGACGGACCGGATCGACCTGTACCAGTTCCACCACATCGACCGGCACATCTCCTGGCAGGAGCTGTGGCAGGCGATGGAGGTGCTCGTCGCGCGCGGCGAGGTCGTCTACACCGGCAGCTCGAACTTCGCCGCGTGGAACATCGCGCAGGCCAACGAGGTCGCCTCGCAGCGCCACTTCCTCGGTCTCGTCAGCGAGCAGTCGCTCTACAACCTCGCGCAGCGCTCGATCGAGCTCGAGGTCATCCCTGCCGCGCAGCACTACGGGCTCGGCATCCTGCCGTGGTCGCCGCTGTCCGGTGGTCTGCTGAGCGGTGGTTCCTCCGACAAGGGCGCTCGGTCGGGCGAGTCTCGCATCACCGAGGCCCGAGCCAAACAGCAGGACCAGCTCGAGGCCTACGACCGCTTCGCGGCCGAGCGGGGCTGGACCTCGGCGTCGCTCGGTCTCGCGTGGCTCCTGCACCAGCCCGGCGTCACCGGCCCGATCATCGGACCGCGCACGATCGAGCAGCTGGAGTCCGCGGTCGCAGCAGTCGACATCGAGCTGAGCGCCGACGACCTCACCGCCCTCGACGAGCTCTTCCCCGGCCCCGGTGGACAGGCCCCCGAGGCCTACGCCTGGTAGGCACGTGCGATGCGGCCGACCGCCTCGGTGATGGCGGTCGGCCCGGTGTTCAGTTCGAGGATTCGCCGGCTGATGGTCGGCTCGAGGATGAGTGCCTCGAGGACGGCGGCCACATCCTCGCGGGTGATCTCGTCGTGGAGCTCGGCGGGCCCCAGGGCGACCGTTCCCTGGCCCGGATCGTCGGTCAGCAGGGACGGGCGGAGGATGACCCAGTCGATCGGCTGGCGGGTGAGTGCGACCTCTGCTCGCTTCTTGACGGCGAAGTAGTGTTCTTCGTCGTCACTCAGCTGCCGTTCGCGCCAGGCCTCCGGCAGGACAGACAGCAGGATGAGGCGCTTCCCCGGTGACGCAGCGATCGCTTCCGACACACGCTGCAGGGCCGCGTCGTCGATGTAGTCCGTCACGCTCTGGGCTCCGGCGTTCGACCCCGCCGCGAAGACGATGACGTCCGAGTCCGAGATCATCGCGGTGATCTCCTCCGTGGTGGCGAACCCGAGCTCGCCGGTGACGGTCGTCACTCCATCGGCTTCGAGGGCGGGGTCCGGCAATGACGACCTCGTCAGCCCCGAGACGACGAGTCCTCCAGTGCGGAGCCGGGTCGCCAGGAGTCGGCCAACCCTGCCCGTGATCCCGAAGATGAACACCCGCGTGGAGGATGCGATTGAAGCCTCCTCTGTTGAACCTTCGGTGGCGGCGATGGTGTCTCGTGACGTCATGGGTGATCCTCTCGATCCATTACCTACCGATAGTAACTTACTAAGAGTAGATAATATCGGGGGATGGAACCCACTACGGACGACAGCCTGAGGTCGGCACCGAGACGTCGCCTCTCGTGGGACGCGCGCCACGCGCAGTTGCTCGATGCGTTCCGCGACCTCCTCCGCACGCATGACCTCGCGGACGTCACGCTGGCGCGGGTGGCTGCGCACGCCGGCGTGACGAAGCCTGTGGCCTATGACCACTTCGGTGTTCTGTCGGGATTGCTGTCCGAGGTCTACCGGGCCTTTGAGTCGCATCAGCGAGACGCCCTGGTTCGTGCCCTCGAGAACGCCCCCCGGGACCTCGCTGCTGTAGCCGACCTGGTCTCCGAGGCCTACATCGAGTGCTGGGTCGCTGAGGGGATGGAGCTTGCGGCCGTCGTGGCCGCTCTGGAGGGTTCGACGACCTTGAGCGGCCTGCGGTCGGAGGCGGAGCTGGCGTATCTCGAGATCTGCCGCGAGGCGCTGGAACCATGGACCGGCGCAATCGACCCGGCATTGTTGAGTGCCATCCCCGGCGCCGGGGACGCCCTCGCCCGAAGCATCCTGTCCGGGGCCCTCTCGACAGCTCAGGCCTGCGCGACCCTCGCAGCGGTGGTTCGGGCCGTCGCGTCGGCCTCGGCCGTTCCTGATGCGACTCGAGAGCTCGGCACCTGAGCGGCGGCTTGCTCAGCGTGGGCCGCCCCCCGCTAAGGTTGCTCCATGGCTCGCGCACCCTGGAATCGACCCGGCGAATCTCCACAGACGCGGCGGCTTCGCATCGTGATGTTCTGGACCGCCGCCGTCCTCGTCGTGGCATTCGTCGCCATCCTCGTGTACTTCGTCGTGCGATCGGCTGAAATCGCCGGTCTGTAAGAGCGACTCGCGGCGAGCCGCTCGGGCTCGGTGCGACAACGGCCTCTTCGCTGTCGCGGCCTTCGGATGCCTTCCCGGAGACGGGTTCGGTCACAGCCCCCTGGGGAAGCCGATCGGGCGCAGCTCGGGTGCCAGGTTCTCCCACTGCCAGGCACGCTCAGCTTTCTGAGCGGCCTGATCGTCTCCGTTGAGGCCCACGGCTTTCGCGGCGTAGGTCGCAGCGTGCGGAGCGTGGTCGAACATGTGGGCTACCGCGCATGCCTGACCGGCTGCACGAGCAGCGGCGACGGCGGCGAATGCTCCTGTTTCGGTCGCGTCGCGTGCGGCCGCATGTGCTGCGAACGCAGCGGTGCGGCACGCCGTCATCGGAAGTTCACCGCGTTCCCAAGCTCGGAGTGCCGCGATCGCTGCGCGTGGTCGATCGTCACCGGGGCGCTGTTGTTCGAAGATCGGTAGAGCTCGCTCCGCGCAGTTCGCCGCCCACAGCGCGATCGCGTGATGGATTGCCGGCTCAGGGTTTGCCCACTTCGGTTTCGGCTCTTCGCTCACTCCTCGATCGTCGCAGGGATCAGACGGAGAACGATCAGCCCGACGCAGGTTGTGTCCCGAGAGTGCGCGCGTACGTATTGGAAGTGGCCCGGAAATCATGGTGGTCTCAACTGGTCACGCGCCACCCAGAATCGATCTGGGGGTTGGTGTGTTCAAGAAGGATCAGGTCAACGCGTTATGGAACACGTGGAAGGCCGGACAGTCGCGCTGACGGGTGGTCAGAACCCGAACGTGAGGACCGCTGACCCGCGCCCCTCGCGCAAGGCGTCCAGTGCGAGCCGCTCGTGAGCGGGCAGGTTGAGCGGTAGATCGTCGAGGCGAAACCACGACAGTTCTGCGCACTTGATTGGTTCTCGGATCAGTGGTTCGCCACCCCAGACGTCGCAGACGAAGAACCAGTCGACGCGCTGTTCCATCGGGTTCGCTGTGCCATCGGTTCTCTGCATGACAGCCACGGCCGATAGCGCCTCAGGTGCCACCTGGACGCCAAGTTCTTCTCTCGCCTCGCGGATTGCGGCAGACGCCGCAGTTTCACCAAGCTCCACATGACCGGCGGCACCCGCTGACCAACAGTCGTCCATGTAGCCGGTGTTCTGCCGTCGTTGCAACAGGACTGATTGATCGCGGCGCAGGAAGACATACGACGCGGGAACAACGGAGAAGTGGCTCATGGTCGTCAAACCCTATGCCGCTGAGCGGAGATCAACATGCCCGCCCGTAGACGATTCCGGGTATCACTTGGTTCGAGCCGCAATCGACCATCACGGACGACAGCGGACGTGCACCGTATGTCCTCATGTCCCGCAGCACCGCGCTCGAGCCTGCGTCGGGGTCGCGGAGTTCCTCGCGTCGATAAGCTCACCCCATGGGCGTTCTCGGCATCGGCGGGTTGTTCTTCCGCAGTCATGACCCGTCGGCGCGCGCGGCCTGGTACCGCGAGCATCTCGGCATCGAAGCCGGCGCGGAGGGCGAAGACGCCGTCTGGATGCAGGAGGCCGGCGTGACCGTCTTCGCGCCTGTTGCGGGGACGAGCGAGTCGTTCGCTCACGACCAGCCGTTCATGCTCAACCTTCGCGTGAGCGACTTGGATGCCCTGACAGCGCATCTCGAGGGAGCCGGGATCGTTGTCGAGCGTCGAACCGAGTGGGAGACGGAGTACGGCCGATTCGTCCGCATCCACGACCCCGAGGGACTCCCGATCGAACTCTGGGAAGTCCTCGAATAGAGGCCTCGTCTCCCTCGTGGGAGGCTCGACTCCGGAAGCCGTCACGTCTCGACGGTGCCGCCACTGTGAATCAGCCGGACCTCGACCCCTCCTCCTCGCTGAACTTCGGGGTTCGTGGCAGCGATGGTGAGCGCATCCTCGAACGTCGAGGCTTCGATGATGTAGACACCCGCGACCACCTCTCGAGAGTCGATGAACGGACCGATGGTCACTCCGGACGCGCGGATCGATCGCGCAAGATCGCGCGGAGTGAACGCGTAGGCGGCCCGCAGCGAACCAGTCTCAGTGAGCGCTCGTCCGTGTGCATCTGGAACCGCCAGTTCCTCCTCAGTCGCATCTTCGGCGTGAATGGAGTCTTCGGTGTAGATCAGGACGGCGAAGTGAGGCATGGTCTCTCCTTTTTTCGAAGGGTACGCGAGGCCGTATCGATGTCAACCGAAACTGTGGGATGACATGTGGCGCCCCGCCCGAGTGAGCCCCTGCATCGTTCGTGGCACGGGTCGGGAGTTGTCCCGATGGACGAGCTCGGAGCGGCGGCGGCGGAGAGTCCCTAGCTTCCGCTGATGACGCTCACCGCTTGGAGGCCGACGACGATCGCGTTGATCGGTACGGCGATGATGAGCACGACGACTGCGCCGATGACGGCGACGATCGAGTGTCGAGGTGTCCGCTTGTGGACCCGCGCCTGCAGGATGAGCACGACGATGGGCGAACCGATCGCGATCGCGGCGCCGAGCACGAACCCGGCGAGCGTCCCGCCGCCACTGAGCCGGTCCTCGGACGGACCGAACTCGCCCTGCAGTGCGAAGGAGAGTTGGACGAGCCAGCTCACGACAAGCAGCCCGAACAGGAGCAGCGTGATGCCGACGCCGGACGCTCGCCCGGTGACCGGTCCGTCCTGGTCGGCTGCTCCAGGGTCGGCGGCTGACACGGATCCAGCGGCCGACGCGGCAGGCTCCCTGGCTGAGCTCGGCCCTGACAGCGGTTCGGCCGGCGGCCGCAGTCCGTCGCCAGCGCTCGGTTCATCGCTCACGACGTGCCCCCGTCCCTTCGATCAGACGCCGGCGTGCCGGCATCCTCATCAGCCTATTCGTCACGCCGTAAGCGCCGCCCGCACCTGTGCAGCCAGCAGCGGCACCGTCTCCTCCTGGAACCAGGGGTTCTTACTGCGCCAGCCGCGGGCGAGCGGCGACGGGTGCACGATCGGGAAGAGCGGGAGGTGGGTCTCCGCGGCGCGGACGTTCTCCGTCAGGGTGCGACCGGCCCGCGGTCCGAGGTAGGCGCGCTGGGCGTAGGCGCCGATGAGGATCGTCAGGCGCACCTCGGTCAGCTGCTCGAGCAGGCGTGGATGCCAGCGCGGCGCGAAGTCGCGGCGCGGCGGCAGGTCGCCGCTCGCCCCCTTGCCCGGGAAGTAGAAGTCCATCGGGATGATCGCGACGTTCGCCGGGTCGTAGAACTCTTCGGGCGTCACACCCATCCAGGAGCGGAGGACGACGCCGCTCGGGTCGTTCCACGGGATGCCCGACTCCTGCGCCAGACGACCAGGCGCCTGACTGATGATGAGCACGCGGGCCTCCGGAGAGGCGACGAAGAGCGGTTTCCAGCCGAGCTCGTGGGCCCAAGCGTTCGACTCGTGCGCGGCGACCTCGGCTCGGAGTCGATCGATCGGATGCATCCCTGCAGTCTCCCACCCGCCGCGCAATACAGTGAGGGGATGGACGACGACCAGCGGCGACGGCGACTCATCCCCGAGCCGGTGGACCGGTTCGCGACCGGCGAGGAGTACCCCGAGTACCGCGTCGACCTCGAGCGCATCCGGTTCTCCCCCTACTTCGCGCGGTTGTCCGCCGTGACGCAGGTCGTCTCGCCCTCCGGCGTCGGTCAGGTCGTCCACAACCGCCTCACGCACTCGATCAAGGTGACCGCTGTCGCGCGCGCGATCGCCATGCAGCTCACCACGACCGATCCCGAGCAGAACGCCATCGTCGAGCGACTCGGCGGCTGCGACCCGGTCGTGGTTCAGGCCGCCGCCTCCGCCCACGACCTCGGTCACCCACCGTTCGGCCACCTCGGCGAACAGGTCCTCGACCGCCTGGCACGTGAGCGGCTCGGCCTCGCGGAGGGCTTCGAGGGCAACGCGCAGTCGTTCCGCATCCTCTCCGCGCTCGACGTGTGCGAAACGGTGAAGGAGGGCCTCAATCTCACGGCCGCTTCCCGCGCCGCCGTGCTCAAGTACCCCTGGGGCCGCACCATCCACCGCCCCGACCTCGACCCGGCAGACCCCACCCGCATGCCTCGCGGGTCAACCGCCAGCCGCTGGGAGACCGCGCCGCCGAAGTTCTCCGCGTACACCCTCGATCTCGACGACATGCTCGACGCCCGCAGCGCATTCACCGCGATCGCGCCCTGGCAGCAGACCGTCGAGTGCTCCGTGATGGACGTCGCCGACGACATCGCCTACTCCCTGCACGACCTCGACGACTTCTACCGGGCCGGCGTCCTGCAGCAGGCGGCGGTGGCGGTCGAGTTCCGCACCTTCCTCCGCGATCAGCACACCCTCGCCGCGCTCGACGCCGACGAACTCTGGAGCCGCGCACCCGGCCACTCGCTCGAACTGTTGCGCCGGCGGATCGTCTCACGCGACCCGTGGATCGCCAGCGACGAGCACTTTCGGGCCTCGGTCCAGCGGGTCGCGACCGAGCTCGTCGAAGGACTCCTCGCCGTCCCCTTCGACGGTTCCAGCCGCACCGAACGCGCCATCGAGTCGTTCGTGTCGTCCTGGATCGGTCGCCTCCAGCGCTCCGTCCTCGTCGTCGAGGAGCCGAACGTGCGCTCCGGCCACGTGTCGCTCCTACCCGAGGCGTGGCACGACGTCACCGTGCTGAAGTTCGTCCACACCCGGTTCGTGATCGACCGGCCGGACTTCGCCACCTACCAGCGCGGCCAGTCGCGGGTGCTCGACGTGCTCGTCACCGAACTGGACAGCTGGCTCGACGACCCGCGCGACGGCCCGCGCGCGCCGCAGAAGCTGCTCGACTTCGTCGAACTCGCCACCGACGGCTACTTCCGCCTGCGGGCGGACAACCCCGACTGGCTTCCGGCCGACCCCGAGTCCGACAGCGGCCGCCCGCAGAGCGACCCTCGCGCCCTGGGCCGCCTCGGTCGGGCGCGCGGCATCCTCGACTACGTCGCGTCGCTGACCGACGAACAGGCGACGGCGCTCGCCGCCAGACTGCGCGGGGACCGCGAGGCCTGGGCCTTCGGCAGCTGAGCGCAGCCTGAACGCCGACCCGGTTCTGGGCGATACCCGACGCATTTCGGATAGGTCAGAGCGGGGGATCGCTAGAACATCTAGCGTTATCAACGGCGCCGGGAACCAGCCCGGAACCGAAACAGAACGGATGGCGCGCCTCATGGGAAACCTCCTCTACGGAACCCCTCCGACCCCGCACGAGATCGAAGACCGACTGCTCGCTCACCTGCAGACGGTCATCTTCACCAAGTTCCGACGCAACGAGAGCTTCGCGTTCCACCTCGAAGCCGTCCCCGGCCGTGGGACCGGACGTCAGTCGCTCTGGCTGAACCCGATGATCCCCCTCCAGTTCTCCTTCTACGGCAGCCGCGCCCCTGAGCTCAACCGTGAGTGGTTGGCCGCGCTCCTCGAGCAGGCCAACAGCGCCAAGGGCATGCGTGTCGTCCCTGAGCCGGCAGCCGGCGCCGCAAAACGCGTCGAGTCCGCGGCCTAGGTCCGAGCGTCCGCTTCGGCGGATCGATCAACGCAACGACGAGCTCCGGCCGTCGGGCATCTGTGAAACACCAGTTGGGGGTGGGACCGTGACGACCTGGTCTCCGAGCGCGCCCGACTTCCTCGACCTGGATGATGCGCGCACGACGGGCCGACTGCTCGACCGCACCGACATCGTCTTCGAGACCTCACACGTCAGCGCCGAGTCGGGTGGCGGCCTGTCACTCAGCCGTGTAGCCATCGCGCTGGACGTCGACGGCGACACCGTCCGCGTCCTCACCCGGCACATCGTCGCGTGGTCGCTCCGCGCCGAGGGTGGACTGATCGTCGTGACCGTCTGGTCCGAGCGGCCGACCGCCGTCCACGAGACGACGATCCTGCCGCGCTTCGCCAGCATCACGTCGTCCGCGATGACCGACGTCCTGGGCGCGGAGCACGGCTTCCTGCAAGGGACCGCCTGACATCGAGTGGACTGCTCCACGTCCGGACGCCCCCGTCGAGGGTGACAGTTCGGCACCGTCGTGAGATTCTATGAGCGATGAGCGAACACACGGGACCCGCCGAGCGGTCCGAGGTCGCAGGTCGCGACGTCGATGAGGCCCGCGACCTGTTCGCCGGTGCGTACAACGCCGGCGAGATGGTCATCGAACCCACGGAATCGGAGTTCACCTTCCGGTACACCGCCATCGGCGACGACGAATTGACCCTGCGCGGCACCCAGTTCGACGGCCATGTCACGGGTACGGTCCTGACACAGGGCGAGTACATCGTCTCGTGGTTGACCGCGGGTAGTGGAGCCACCGACCTCGCCGGTGATCCGGTGCGTCTCGTCCACGGGCAGCCGGCCATGTTCGCGAACAACCGGCTCGCCGAATTCGACTTCACGGACTACCGGCAGAACCTCATGCACTTCGACGGGAGCTTCCTCGAGCGGGTGGCCGGCGAGGTGGAGGGTACGAGCGGCCCGATCCTCTTCGACACGACAGCCCGACCGACCGGTGAGCAGCTCCGCCGGTGGGCCGCTTCGGTGACGTCCGTCGCCCGGGTCATCTATGACGACACGAGTCCAGCGCTCCTGCGGGCCGAGGCGAACCGTGCGGCGGCGGTCGCGCTCCTGGAGACCTTCCCGCACACCGCGCTCCACGCACCGGTCGAGATCGGGGTACCGAACGGCGGGAAGACCCGCGCCGCCGTCGAGTTCATGATCGCCAACGCGCACCTCCCCATCCGCACCGAGGACGTGGCGGAGGCGACCGGCATGAGTCAGCGCAGTCTGCAGAGTGCCTTCCGCAAGGAGCACGACATCACGGCGATCGACTACCTCAGACGCGTCCGACTCGACCGGGTGCAGGAGGAGCTTCGCAAAGCCGACCCAGGGCGTGCCACGGTCGCCGAGATCGCCAACCGATGGGGGTTCGCCCACCTCGGACGCTTCTCCGCCTCGTACACCAACCGCTTCGGCGAGTATCCGAGCACGACGCTCGGTTCGTAGCCGTCGAGGACGGTCGGGTCAGAACTCGCCGAACTCGTCGTATTCGTCGAGACCGGACAGGGTTCCCGTCTCGATCGTGGGGACGATCTCCAGGGCACGGTTCGCGAACGACTCCACCGTGATGTGCAGGCCAGGGCTGGCGAGCACGTCGATGGTCCGGTCGGAGGAGAGCGGCACCCGGACGAATCGGCCACCGGCTTGGACGGCGGATTCGATCTCGGACATGAGCGCAGGCAGATCGACACCCGGTTCGATGTCGTAGGTGGCACGGCCGATGGCGATGCTGTACTGCATGACCATCACCTCCGAGCTCGGGTTGTTGATGCCAGCGTAGGGAACGGTCCTGAGGATGGCGGTGGGTTGACCAAGGCGGCGACTCATGCAGGGGGGTGTCGCCTCAGTCTTCCTCCTGGGCGGCGAAACTGCGCAGCACGGATGCGACGAATGCGAGCTCCCCGTCACCTGTGGCGACGCTGTTCATGAACGCCTCCGCTGCATCCACGTCGAAACCGTGGCTGAGCCGGATGCCGTTTACGCCGAGGAACACCCACGCAGACGCCCAAGCAGTGCGCTTGTTTCCGTCGACGAAAGCGTGATTGCGAGCTATGGAGTGCAGTAGGGCTGCCGCTTTGAGGAAGTTGTCCGGGTAGGCGTCGAGTCCGAAAACAGTGCTCTGCGGCCGGGCGACTGCAGCGTCGAGAAGTCCGAAATCCCGGACGGCAGGCTGGTGGCCGAGCGCGGCGGCGCTGGCCGTGAGGACATCCTCGCGGTCGAGGAAGTACGCGGTCACGCGAGGCGCGCGTTGAGCTCGGCCGAGGTCGCCGCGACCTCCTGCGCGAGCTGGGCGATCATCCGCTTCCGGTCGTTCGCCGCAGCCAATGCAGCATCGTGCACGAACACCTTCAGGGAGGTCTCCGTACTTGAGGCGGATGCGCGGAGCTGCTCGAGTTCCGCGTCGGTGAAGGTCACGTTGAGTGCCGGCATGGATCGATGATAGCTCGTTGGTACCTGAACTGGTACCCGCTATCGCGCGCGGTCGACGCGGGTCTCCTCCCAGACGGGCTCGTCGGAGGCCTGCACCCGGCCGTCGGAGCCGAAGACGAGGAAGCGGTCGAAGCCGCGCGCGAACCAGCGGTCGTGGGTGACCGCGATCACGGTGCCCTCGAAACCCGCCAGGCCCTGCTCGAGCGCCTCCGCCGAGACGAGGTCGAGGTTGTCGGTCGGCTCATCGAGCAGCAGCAGTGTGGCACCGGAGAGTTCGAGCAGGAGGATCTGCAGGCGCGCCTGCTGTCCGCCCGAGAGGGATTCGAACGACTGCTCGGCCGCACCCGCCAGCCCGTAGCGGTCCAGCACGCGGCTGGCGGCCTCGCGGGGGAGACCCGACCGGTGCTCGTCCCCGCGGTGCAGGATGTCGAGCAGGGTCCGGCCGACGAGTTCGGGGTGCCGGTGCGACTGCGCGAACCACCCCGGCTGCACGCGCGCGCCGAGCTTGGCGTCGCCGTCGTGCTCGACCGGGACGAGCGCGTCGCCCGCTGCGGCGAGGTGTCCGGCGCCCGGATCGGGATCCGTCCCACCGCCGGCGAGCAGCCGGAGGAAGTGCGACTTGCCCGATCCGTTCGAACCGAGGACGCCGATGCGCTCACCGAACCAGATCTCCGCGTCGAACGGCTGCATGAGGCCGGTCAGTTCCAGCCCCGTGCAGACGATCGCGCGGCGGCCCGTGCGTGCGCCGCGGAGGCGCATCGTGACCTGCTGGTCCTTCGGTCGCTCCTCAGGTGGACCGGCCTCCTCGAACTTGGCGAGTCGGGTCTGCGCGGCGCGGTAACGGGAGGCCATGGAGTCGTTGAACTTGGCCTGCTCGCGCAGACGCAGCACGAGTGCGCGCAGCTTCACGCGGTCCTCGTCCCAGCGCCGGCGGAGTTCGTCGAGTCGGTCGAGGCGGGCGTCGCGGGCCTCGTGGTAGCTGCGGAAGCTCGCGCCATGGGTCCACGTCGTGCTGCCGGCCGCGCCGACCTCGAGGGTGATGATGCGGGTCGCTGCCTGTGCCAGGAGCTCGCGGTCGTGCGAGACGAGGAGGACCGTCTTGCGGGTCTCGGCGAGCATCCTCTCGAGCCAGCGCTTCGTCGGGACGTCGAGCGAGTTGTCGGGCTCGTCGAGGAGGAGGACCTGCTCAGGGCCGCGGAACAGGGCCTCCAGGACGAGCCGCTTCTGCTCGCCGCCCGACAGCGTTCCAAGCGTCCGCCACTGCGCGCGGTCGTAGGGCACCCCGAGTGCCGCCTCGCAGCAGCTGTCCCAGAGCACCTCCTGGTCGTACCCGCCGGCGTCGGCGTACTCGGCGAGCGTCGTCGCGTAGGCCATCTGGGTCGCCTCGACGTCGTCCTCCATGAGGGCGAGCTCGGCGCGGTCGACCGCCTCTGCCGCGGCACGGACCCGCGGAGGCGCGACCTGGACGAGGAGGTCGCGGACCGTCCGGTCATCGTCACCGCGACCGACGAACTGGTCCATCACGCCGAGGCCGCCGTCGATGGAGACGACCCCGGAGTCGGGCTGGAGCTCGCCGCGGATGATCCGCAGCAGCGTCGTCTTGCCGGCGCCGTTCGCTCCGATGAGCGCGGCGATCGCCCCTTCGCCGACGCGGAACGAGACCTCGTCCAGCAGGGTCCGTCCGTCGCTCAGCGTGTAGCTGAGGTCGCTGACGTCGATGTAGCCCATGGTGCGCACTCCCCAGGGAGCCGATCGCTCCCGAACGGGCCCGCGCAGGTTCGCGCCGGGCCGCCCACCGCCTGGCGAGCCGACCAGTCTAGCCGCGCGGGTACGGCCGCGCGCAACCGCCGCTGCGCACAACTCCCGGTCACTGAGCTTGCCCGTTCACTGAGCCCGACTCCGGTCACTGAGCCCCCACCCGGTCGCTGAGCCCCACCCGGTCGCTGAGCCCCCACCCCGGTCACTGAGCCCCCACCCCGGTCACTGAGCCCCCACCCCGGTCACTGAGCTTGTCGAAGTGCCACGACCGCCCTTCGACAAGCTCAGGGACCGGAGGAGGCCGGCTCAGGGACCGGAGGAGGTCAGCTCAGGCGCCGGGGAGTCGCGCGGCTCAGGCGAGCAAGGCCGCGATGTCACCGATCCACGTACGCACCGACGCGTCGTGCTCGTCGAACCAGTCGCCCTCGTAGCCACGCGGGACGCCTTCGACCACCATGACGAGCGCGAGGTACAGCGACCACAGCCGCGCGCGGGTCCGGGCGTCCTTGTCGGGGAGGAGCTCGCGACCGGAGGTCTCGCGGTAGGCGCGGAGGAGTTCCGAGTCGGCGGCGACCGTCTCCGGCACGTCGGTGAAGAGCGCCAGGGAGACGAGGTCGGCGGTGGGGTCGGCCCAGTGCGCGCGCTCATGGTCGATGACGCCGGTCAGTTGGGCGGCCTCCGCCCCGTGTTCGGGCATGACGAGGAGGTTGCCCTCCCAGAGGTCGAAGTGGACGAGCGTCGGCTCCGTCACGCTGTCGAAGGCCGGCAGCGCGGTGTCGATCAGGTGTCGGATCTCGTCCGCCGCGACCGGGAGGTCGACCTCGAACCGCAGGGCATCGGCGAGGACGGCCTCCACGACGAGCCGGTAGGCGTCCGCGGCACTGGCCGCCTGAAGCTCCGGGCGGAAGGGGTAGCCGAATCGGTTCCCCTCGGCGAGGCCGGTCGCCGAATCGATGGACGCGGCCTCCGCCGGGATGTCGACGTCGTCTGGTTCCACGTGGAACGGCGTGCGACCCGCCTCGTGCAGACGGGCGAGCGTGCGGCCGAGGACGTCGCGGGCGAGGGGGACGGTCTCGGTGCTGTTCGCCGGCCGGCCGGTGAGCTCGGTCATCACGAGCGCGTCGCGTCCGTCGAGCGTCGCCTCGAAGACGATCTCCGGCTGCGGCACCTCCGCACGGCCGAGGATGCGGAGCGCGAGCGCCTCGGTCGCCATGAGGGACCGCTCGTAGGTGAGGCCGGCCGCGTCCGCGGGGGAGAGCTTCACGATGACGCGCTCGCCGCCGTCGAGTTCGACCGCTGCGACCTCGTTCGCCGTGCCTGCTCCGAGCATCGTGATGGTCGGGCTGCCGGGCTGCATCGCCGGTCGCTCGGCCGCCCAGTGCTCGGCGACCGCGATCATGGTGTCACTGGGGCGAGGGGTTCGGCTCATCCGCCCACGGTAGCGCGCCCTTCGCCCTTCGCCCTTCGCTCGCCGCTCGCCGCTGGCCCGCTCGCCGACTGCCCCTACCCCGGTCACCGAGCGCCCTACCCCGGTCACCGAGCCCCCCGCCCCGTTGCCGAGCCTCCCATCCGGTCACCGAGCTTGTCGAGGTGCGAAGCCCAGAGCGTTCACAACTCCTGCTGGAGTCGCGCGCGGCTCACACGGGGTGCGGGACCTCCTGGCGGGCGGCGTCGGTGGGCTCATCCTGCAGGAGTTGTGGACGACGGCGGGAGCGCTTCGCAGCGGTGGACGCACCGATGATGACGATCAGGCCGAGCAGGGTGATGGCCGCTCCGGCCCAGATCGGAGAGGTGTAGCCGAGGCCGGCGGTGATCGTGACGCCGCCGAGCCAGGCGCCGAGCGCGTTGCCGAGGTTGAACGCGGCGATGTTCGCTCCCGAGGCGAGCGTGGGAGCGGCCGACGCGTACCGCATGACCCGCATCTGCAACGCGGGGACGGTCGCGAATCCGAAGCCGCCCATGAGGACGAGGGCGATCACGGTGGCGACGGGCGACTGTGCGGTCGCGGCGAAGGCGACCAGGATCACGGTCAGCACCGCGATGACGACGATGAGCGTCCGGTCGATGTTCCGGTCGGCCGCCTTGCCACCCACGATGTTGCCGACCAGGAGCCCGACGCCGAAGAGGATGAGGAGCCACGGCACCGTGGTCGAGGCGAAGCCGCTGACCTCCGTGAGTGTGTACGCGATGTAGGTGAACGCACCGAACATGCCGCCGTAGCCGAGGACCGTGACAGCGATCGAGAGCCAGACCTGGCCGGAGCGGAACGCGCGCAGCTCGGCGAGGAGCGACGCCGGGGCTTCGTCACGCTTCGGCTTCGGCACGAGTGCCAGGATGCCGATGAAGGCGACGACCCCGATCACCGTGATGGCCCAGAAGGTCGAGCGCCAGCCGAAGTGCTGGCCGAGCAGCGTGCCGAACGGGACGCCGAGCACGTTCGCCGCGGTGAGGCCGGTGAACATGATCGCGATCGCGCCGGCCTGTTTGTGGTCGGGGACCATCGCCGCCGCCAGGACCGAGCCGATACCGAAGAACGCTCCGTGGCTGAGGGCGGCGAGGATGCGGCCGGCGAGCATGATCTGGTAGTCGCCGGCGAGTGCGGAGACGAGGTTGCCGACGATGAAGAGCACCATCAGGGCCAGCAGGACGGGCTTCTTCGGCAGTCGGGTGACCGCCGCGGTGAGGGCGAGCGCCCCGACGACGACGGCCAGGGCGTAGCCGGAGATGAGCCAACCGGCTGCGGCCTCCGAGACGCCGAAGTCGGCCGCCACCTCGGGCAACAGCCCCATGATGACGAACTCCGTGAGGCCGATGCCGAAGCCGCCGAGGGCGAGGGCGATGAGACCGAGTGGCATGACGATTCCTGCGATTCCTGGGGGTCGTGGGGAGAGTGCTGGTGGCCTGCAGCCGGGGCGCGTACGCTGGTAGTTGCAGACGCGCGATAGATATCGTTGCACGCGCTAGGTAATAGCGCAAGCAACTATGTGCGTCTGCAATCAATTGATCGATGTTCGAACCGAGGAGTCCCGATGGGCATCGCCGACGACGCTGTTGAGATCCGCGCGCAGGGGTGGCGGACGCTCGCCGCCCTGTACGGATCGATCGAGTCCGATCTGGAACGCGCGCTGCAGGCCGAGGCCCGGCTCTCCGTGGTCGAGTACACCGTGCTCGACGCCCTGGGGCGCCAGGACGGCTGGCACATGCGCATGCAGCAGCTCGCCCGCGCGACGGCCCTGTCGCCGAGCGCCACCACCCGGCTCGTCAACCGCCTCGAGGACCGCGCGCTCCTCACCCGCGTGCTGTGCGCCGACGACCGACGAGGGGTCTACACCGAGCTCACGGCGGCCGGGAAGGCGCTGCTCGAGGAGGCCCGACCGGTGCACGATCGCGCCCTCGAGGAGTCGCTCACCACCGCGGAGTCGCTCCCGGAACTCGCGCCGCTCGTGGAGGCGATCCACCGGCTGGAGCCCGTCGCCACCACCGTCTGACCGA
The DNA here is from genome assembly GCF_014841395.1 of Plantibacter sp. CFBP 13570. NCBI lineage: Bacteria > Bacillati > Actinomycetota > Actinomycetes > Micrococcales > Microbacteriaceae > Plantibacter > Plantibacter sp. CFBP 13570. The sequence continues at coordinate 24,508 of NZ_JACYTW010000006.1, forward strand.
CCGGACCGTTCTCAGGAGAACTCCGGCGCGTCGCCCGGGGAGCAGGGCGGCGTGCCAGAGGAGTCCTGAGACAAGGACGTCCGGGTCGCAGGACGGCGCACGCGGGCGTCGGTGGGTGATGCCAAGCTGAGTCGTCCGACTCGAGGGAGCACGATGAGCACCGCAGCACCGAACACCCGTGTCACCGCGCTCGTCGCACCAGGGTCCCGCAGGGTGCTGGGCGCCTATCTCGGCGCTGCGCTCATCTGGGGTGCCAGCTTCCTCTTCATGAAGACCGGCCTGACCGGGCTCGCTCCGGCGCAGGTCGCCCTGTCCCGCGTGGTGCTCGGCGCTTTGACGCTCTGCATCATCATGCTCGTCACCCGACGCCGCTGGCCGCGGGAGCGTCGGCTCTGGGCGCACCTCGCCGTCGTCTCCGTCTTCCTCTGCGTCGCCCCGTTCCTCCTGTTCTCCTGGGCCGGGCAGTTCCTGCCGTCGGGCTTGTCGAGCATCCTCAACGCCACGACGCCGATCATGACGCTCGCCGTCGGCGCCCTGTTCCTCCCGAAGGAACGGTTGAACGGCCTGCAGGTGTTCGGCATCTTCGTCGGTGCCCTCGGCGTCGCGATCGTCGTCGGCCCCTGGCGCGTCCTGGCCGACCCGGCGATCCTCGAGTCCATCCCGGCTCAGCTCGCCTGCCTCGGCGCGACCCTCTGCTACGGCATCGCCTTCGTCTACCTCCGGAAGTTCGTCCTCGGCACCCACAGCTACGACGCGGTGGTCATCTCGGCCGTGGAGATTTCGCTCGCCGCCGTCATCATGCTCGTGCTCTCGCCGTTCATCGCGATGCAGCCGGTGTCGCTCGACGCCCCGGTCGTCCTCAGCATGCTCGCCCTGGGAGCACTCGGTACCGGCGTCGCCTACATCTGGATGACGACGATCGTCGACTCCTGGGGCCCGACGGCGGCGTCGACCGTCACCTACCTCACGCCCCTGGTCGGTGTCGTCCTCGGCATCCTCGTGCTCGGTGAGATCCTGCACTGGAACGAGCCGGTCGGCGGCGTGATCGTCGTGCTCGGCATCCTCGTGAGCCAGGGCCGGCTCCGGCGGCGCACGCCCCCACTCTCGGCATAGGGTGGCTGGACGGCCGCGCGCTGACGGTCGCGGCCCTTCCCACGGAACGAGGTTTCACATGCGCATCGCATCCGGGCAGTTCTCCGCCGGAACGGACATCGACGAGAACCTCGCCAGCGTGGTCGCCCTGCTCGGTGAGGCCGCGGCGGGTGGCGCCGAACTGCTCGTGCTGCCGGAGATGAGCAGCTACGCCACCTCGGAGCCGCCGAGCGCGCTCGCCGCGATCGCCCAACCACTCGACGGACCCTTCATCACGGGTGTCGCCGCCGCAGCCGCCGCGCGCTCCCTCCCGACGGTCGTCGGCACCATCGAGGAGAACCCCGGCGGGTTGCCCTACAACACGCTCGTGGCGATCGACGCCGAGGGGGACATCACTGCGACGTACCGGAAGGTGCACCTCTACGACGCCTTCGGGTACGCGGAGAGCGACGGCATCTCGGCCGGCGAGCTCACCGAACCGTTCGTCCTCGAGGTCGGCGACCTCCGCATCGGGGCCTTCACCTGCTACGACCTCCGTTTCCCGGAGAGCGCGAGGCGTCTCATCGACGCCGGCGCCAACGTCATCCTGCTGCCCGCGATGTGGATCGTCGGCCCCGGCAAGGAGGACGCCTGGACCACCCTCGTGCGCGCCCGGGCCATCGAGAACACCGCCTACGTCGTGAGCGCCAACCAGACCGGCCCGCTCGCCACCGGCAACTCGATCATCGTCGACCCTGCCGGCGTCGTCATCGCGGCCGCCGGCGAGGCACCGGGCGTGGTGTTCGCCGAGCTCGATCCGGCCCGACTCGACGCCGTGCGGGCGCGGGTTCCCTCGCTCGCCAACCGCCGGTTCACCGTGATCCCGCGGACCGCCGAATGAGCGTGGGCGAACGCGTGAGCGACCCGGTCGGTCTCTCGGAGGTCGTCTCCATCACGCGCGACCTCATCCGGATCGACACCTCGAACTACGGCGGTGGGCGTGCCGTCGGCGAGTCCCGCGCGGCGGACCTCGTCGAACGCCTGCTCGGTGAGGTCGGGATCGTGTGCGAGCGCTTCGAGGCCGAGCCCGGCAGGACGAACCTCGTCGCGCGGTGGCCAGGTCGCGACCGCACCTTGCCCGGCCTCCTGCTGCACGGGCACCTCGACGTCGTCCCGGTCGACGCGGCCGCATGGACGGTCGATCCGTTCGGCGGCGAGATCGCCGACGGCATGCTGTGGGGCCGCGGCGCCGTCGACATGAAGAACATGGTGGCGATGATCGTCGCGTCGGTCCGGCGCATGGTGACGGCGGGGGAGCAGCCCGAGCGCGACGTTGTCCTGGCGTTCTTCGCCGACGAGGAGGCCGGGTGCGTCCTCGGCTCGCAGTGGATGGTGGAGCACCACCCGGAGCAGTTCGCCGGCGTCCGCGATGCGATCAGCGAGGGCGGCGGGTACAGCGTCACCCTCGGTGAACGAGCCGACACCCGCGCGTACCTGCTCAACACCGGCGAGAAAGGCGTGCTCTGGTTGCGGCTGACCGCCCACGGTGCCGCCGGTCACGCCTCGCTCGCGAGCCAGGATTCGGCGATCGTCAAGCTCGCCGCCGCGGTCGGCCGGATCGGCGCGCTCGACTGGCCGGTGTCGTTCACCGAGACCACGACGCACCTGTTCCAGCGACTGCGTGAACTGACCGGAGCCTCCTCCGAGCTGTCGCCGTTCGAACTCGCCGCGCTCGTCGGCCCCAGCGCGTCGCGGCTGCGCGCCGGCCTGCAGAACGTGGCGAACGTCACCATGATCTCTGGTGGGTACAAGGAGAACGTGATCCCCGAGTCCGCGACCGCGACGGTCGACGCCCGGTTCCTGCCCGGCCAGCGGGACGAGGTCATCGCGCGCATCCGCGAGGCGGCGGGCGAGGGGGTCGACGTCGAGGTTCAGCTGGAGCTCATCGCGATGGAGTCGCCGAACGACGGTGAGCTCGTCTCGGTGATCGAAGCGGTCATCGAGCGGCACGATCCCGGTGCGACCGTGCTCCCGCACCTCATCCCCGGCGGCACCGACGCGAAGGCGCTCAGCCGACTCGGCATCACGGGGTACGGATTCATCCCGCTCCGGCTGCCGGCGGACTTCGACTTCCCCGGGATGTTCCACGGTGTCGACGAACGTGTGCCGCTCGACGCGCTCGACTTCGGCTGCGCGGTGCTCACGGACGTCATCCGCTCGGCCTGAGCTGACGCATGCCGGTCCCTGAGCCTGTCGAAGGGCGGTGGCGGGCTCGGTCGGGGCACCCTTCGACAAGCTCAGGGACCGGCGCTTCGCTCAGGGACCGGCGCTTCGCTCAGGGACCGGCGCTTCGCTCAGGGACCGGCGCTTCGCTCAGGGACCGGCGCTTCGCTCAGGGACCGGGGGCCGACCGGTGTTCGGGTTCGCCGATCGGCCACCCGGAGACGGGTGGCACGGTGTTCTGGCGAGCTCGGGGTCCGGGAGTCTCGGCGGTACTAGCGTGCGGGTGGTGCAGGCGGAACAGGCGTCGGTGCCGTCGCGAACGGGCCGGAGAGCCTCGCCCACTGCAGCAGCATGATGGTCTTCGCGTCGATGATGTCGTCGCCGATGCGCGCGATCGCGTCGTCGATGTCGAGTTCGAGGAGTTCGATCTCCTCGCCCTCCTCGGCGAGCCCGCCCCAGTCGCCGCGACGCGCAGCGGGGTCGTACTCGGCCGCGTAGAAGTGCAGGCGCTCGGTCACGGAGCCGGGGCTCATGAAGGCGTCGAACACATGCTGGACGGCCTCGACCGCGAACCCCGTCTCCTCGCGGGCCTCACGGGCGACCGCCGTCTCGGGATCGTCGTCGTCGAGCAAGCCGGCGGCGGTCTCGATGAGCTCGCCGGTCGGGTGTCCGTTGACGTAGGCCGGGTAGCGGAACTGCCTGGTGAGCAGGACCTTCCGGGAGTCACCGTGGTAGAGCAGGATGGTCGCGCCGTTGCCGCGGTCGTAGGTCTCGCGCTGCTGCGTCGACCACGCGCCTGAGCGGTCCTGGACCCGCAGGGTCGTCCGGCGGAGGACGTGCCAGGCGGCGGCGACCAGTTCCACGTCGGTCACCTGGACGCGCGGATTGCCGGTGAGGTCGAGGCCCGTCTGGTGCAGGCCGGTGCGCCCGCGGGCGTCGGGGAGGTCTGCTCCGGGTTGCGGCTCCCGGACCGTCGTGGAATCGGCCATCCATCGAGTGTACGACCGCCTGCGAACGGCATGCCAGCGGGGTGTCCCGGGTGCGCCGCTCGGGTGAGCCCTGCTGTGCGCCGCGCCCGATCGCGAATGGCGACTGCCCTTCGGTTTTCGCGGGTTCTGCAACATACTGGTGGGAGCACCGGTCGCGGTCCACGGAGGACCCCCGTCGAAAGGCACTCGATGACGAGCAGCAGTCCCGCCAGCAGCCCCGTCGCCAGCGGCGGCACCACGGCATCAGCGCGGTCGGTCACCTGGGTCGTGACCACCCAGGACGCCCCCTGGCTGGAGCAGGAGCCCCTCGGGTTCGGACGACTCGCGGGGATGCCGAACGTCGTGGTCGACGTGGCGAACCCCCGTCAGACCGTCGACGGCATCGGCGGGTGTTTCAACGAACTCGGCTGGACGGCGCTCGGGCTCCTGTCCGAGGAGGACCGCGAGGGCATCCTGGCCGACCTCTTCACGCCGGGCGCTGGACTGAACCTCTCGCTCTGCCGCATGCCAGTCGGCGCCAACGACTTCTCCACCGACTGGTACTCCTACGACGAGGTCGACGGCGACTTCGACCTCGAGCACTTCAGCATCGACCACGACCGCGCGACGCTCGTCCCCTTCATCCAGGCGGCGCAGCGGTACCAGGGCGACCTGCGTCTTTGGGCGTCGCCGTGGAGCCCGCCCACCTGGATGAAGACGAACGGGCACTACGCGGCCGCACGCCCCTGGCCGGGGTCCGGCGTCGACAACGGCATCCGCGACGACCAGCTGGGCTCCGAGGGGACCGATCTGTTCATCCTCGAGGACCACTACCTCGAGACCTACGCCCGGTACTTCGCCCGCTTCGTCGAGGCCTACGGCCAGGAGGGTATCCGCGTCGAGATGGTCATGCCGCAGAACGAGTTCAACTCGGCGCAGGTGTTCCCGAGCTGCGTGTGGACGGCCGAGGGGCTCGCTCGGTTCATCGCGGTCCTCGGGCCGGAGATGGACCGTCTCGGAGTGCGGGTCTTCCTCGGCACGCAGGAGCGGCCGCACGACGCGCAGATCGAGACCGTGCTCCAGGATCCGTCGGCCGGTCCCTGGGTCGCCGGAGTCGGATTCCAGTGGGCCGGCAAAGGCGCGATCGCCGCGGTGCATGACGCCCACCCGGACCTCGCGCTCTACCAGACCGAGCAGGAGTGCGGCGACGGACGGAACGACTGGCGCTTCGTGCGGCACACCTGGGGACTCATGCGCCACTTCTTCACGAACGGTGCGCAGGCCTACACGTACTGGAACCTCGCGCTCACCGAGGGTGGCGTCAGCCGCTGGGGCTGGGCGCAGAACTCACTCGTCGTCGTGGACCCCGATGCCCGGACCTTCCGATACACCCACGAGTACTTCCTCATGCGGCACCTGGGGCACTTCCTGCAGCCGGGGGCACAGCGGCTTGCGACGATGAGCTGGACCGGGCACGAGAACCTGCTCGCCTTCCGCAACCCGGACGGTGGCGTGGTGCTCGTGATGCAGAACGACCTCGGCGAACCGCTCCCCGTCCAGATCGTGGTGGGCGACGACGTCATCACGCCGACCCTGCCGGCCGACTCCTTCGTGACGCTCGTCATCCCACCCGCCTGACCGTCGGTGCCGGAGGGACCCCTTGTGGGCGGTCGCGTCTGCGGCCTAGCCTCTCGCGTACCGGCACTGGCGACGGAGGACACATGGGCAGGCTCATCTACTCGGCGATCAGCTCGCTCGACGGCTACCTCGCCGATGAGGAGGGCCACTTCGACTGGAGCGCGCCGGACGCCGAGGTGCACGCCTTCGTGAACGAGCTCTCCCGGCCGATCGGCACCTACCTGTTCGGCCGACGCATGTACGAGATCATGACGTTCTGGGAGACGGCGGACGAGCTGCCGGACGAGCCTCGCGAGATCGCCGACTTTGCGGCTCTGTGGCTCGCGGCCGACAAGGTCGTGTATTCGACGTCGCTCGATGCGGTCTCGACGGCCCGGACGACGCTCGAGCGATCGTTCGACCCGGAGGCCGTGCGCCGGTGGAAGGCGGAATCGGACCGCGACCTCAGCGTCGGCGGCCCGCACCTGGCAGCCGAGGCGATGGCAGCGGGGCTCGTCGACGAGGTGCAGTTGTTCCTCTCACCGGTGATCGTCGGTGGCGGCTTGCGTGCGCTGCCGGCCAACCTCCGGCGACGTCTGGAACTCGTCGACGAGCGTCGCTTCGAGGCCGGCGTCGTCCACCTCCGCTACACCGTCACCGGCGAGCCCGTCTGAGGTGAGGCAGTCTGTCGCGGGGATGCCCTAGGAGCGACCAGACGCCTCACCTCACGGATCAGACGGCCTCGAGGATGATCGCTGAGCCCTGGCCGCCACCGCCGCAGATGCCGGCGGCACCGATCGAACCCGAGCCGGCGGCGGCGAGGCGCCGGGCGAGGTGCCCGACGATCCGGGTGCCGGAGGCGCCGATCGGGTGACCGAGGGCGATCGCGCCGCCGTTCGCGTTCACGATCACGGGATCCACACCGAGCTCATTGGTCGAGTGGACCGACACGGCGGCGAACGCCTCGTTGATCTCGACCGCCGCGAGGTCACCCGTCGTGTGGGAGGTCTTGGCGAGGGCGGCGACGATCGCATTGGAGGGCTGGGCGTGCAGGCTGACGTCGGGTCCGGCGACGAGAGCATGCGCGACGACGCGGGCGATCGGGGTGAGTCCCCGGGCTGCAGCGACTTCCTCGCTCATCAGCACGACCGCGGCCGCCCCGTCGGTGATCTGGGAGGAGTTGCCCGCGGTGATCGTGCCCTCGCCGCCGAACGCGGGACGCAGCCCGGCCAGCGAGTCGGCGGTGGTGTCGGCGCGGAGTCCGTCGTCGGCGCTCACGACCGTCGGACCCTTGCGCCCCGGCACGGAGAAGGGTTCGATCTCCTCGGCCTGGACGTCCGCAGCTGCTGCGAGCCGCTGGTGCGAGCCGGCCGCCCAAGCGTCCTGCTCCGGGCGTGCGATGCCGAGCGAGCCGTTGCGCTCCTCGGTGGACGAACCCATCGACCGGTGCTCGAATGCATCGGTCAGGCCGTCGTGGTCGAGGGTGTCGACCAGCTCGATGGCGCCGTAGCGCTTGCCGGCGCGCGAGCCCGACCAGGCGTGCGGGGCGAGGCTCATCGACTCCTGGCCGAGCGCGACGACGACGTCGACCTCGCCGGCGTCGATGAGACGCGTGCCGGTGACGATCGCCTCCATGCCGGAGAGGCACACGGCGTTGACGGTGATGGCGGGGACGGTGAAGGGGATGTCGGCCCCGACGGCGGACTGCCGGGCGGGGTTCTGGCCGGCGGCGCCCTGCAGCACCTGGCCGGCGATGACCTGCTGCACGTCGGCGGCGTCGACCCCCGCCCGCGACAGGGCCGCGCGGATGGCGTGGGCGCCGAGCTCAGTGGCCGGTACGGACGCGAACGCCCCGTTGAACTTCACGAACGGAGTGCGGGCGTACCCGACGATGACGGTGCTCATGCGTGTGCCTCCTGAGGCGTGGCGGGTGCGGTCGGAACCTCGCCGGTGGTGGTGGGGTCGAGTTCGACGGAGAACTCCGCGCCCGTCAGGGTGCGCAGCTCGGCGACGCTCGTGTCGGGCGCGAAGGCCCGCAGGACGAGCGCCCCCTCGACGATATCGAAGACGGCGCGGTCGCTGATGATCCGGTCGACGACGCCGACGCCGGTGAGCGGGAGATCGCACTGCTCGACGATCTTCGGGCTGCCGTCCTTCGCGACGTGCTCGGTGACGACCACCACCCGTGGCGTCCCGGCGACGAGGTCCATCGCACCGCCCATGCCCTTGACGAGCTTGCCCGGGATCGTCCAGTTCGCGAGGTCGCCCGCACCCGAGACCTGGAGCGCGCCGAGGATGGCCAGCTGCACGTGGCCGCCGCGGATCATGCCGAACGACATCGCCGAGTCGAAGTAGCTCCCGCCCTCGAGGAGCGTGACCGTCTGCTTCCCGGCGTTGATGAGGTCGGCGTCCTCCTCGCCCTCGATCGGGAACGGACCCATGCCGAGCAGGCCGTTCTCGCTCTGCAGCGTGACGTGGACGCCCGGCGGGACGTGGTTCGCGACGAGCGTGGGGATGCCGATGCCGAGGTTCACGTACTCGCCGTCGCGGAGTTCGGTCGCCGCGATCGCGGCCATGTCGTCTCTCGTCCACATCATGATCAGGCTCCTGCCGGTGTCGTGGTGGCGGCCGCCGGACGGACGGTGCGCTGTTCGATGTCCTTCACCCGCGGCGTCGCCGTGACGAGGCGCTGGACGAAGATGCCGGGGGTGACGACGGTGTTCGGATCGAGGTAGCCGTCCTCGACGACCTCCTCGGCCTCGGCGATCGTCAGTCGGCCGGCGGTCGCGACGATCGGGTTGAAGTTCCGTGCCGTGTGCCGGAAGACGAGGTTGCCCTCGCGGTCTGCGCGGAACGCGTGCACGAGGGCCACGTCGGCGACGATGCCGCGCTCGAGGACGTAGGTCTCCCCGTCGAACACCTCCGTCGGTTTGCCCTCCGCGACCGGGGTGCCGACACCGGTCTTCGTGTAGAACCCGGCGATACCGGCGCCGCCCGCGCGCAGCCGCTCGGCCAGCGTGCCCTGCGGCGTGAACTCGACCTCGAGCTCGCCGTCGAGGAACTGCTTGGCGAAGAGTTTGTTCTCGCCCACGTACGACGCGACGACCTTCCGCACCTGTCGGTTCTCGAGGAGGATGCCGAGGCCCTTGCCGTCGACCCCCATGTTGTTGGAGACGATCGTGAGGTCGGTGGCACCCGTGTCCCGGAGGGCTTCGATGAGGTCGGTCGGGTTCCCGCTCAGGCCGAACCCGCCGACCGCGATGGTGGCTCCGTCCCGGACGACCTCGTGCAACGCCTCGGCGGCGCTCGACCAGTGTTTCGTCATGTCACTCCCTTGTGGATGGCGGGCCGACCTGACCACATGGTGGCACTGGCCGTTCGTCTCTCTTGTAGTCAGTCACAGCCGTCCTGCGGTGTCAAAGGTGGCATGGGGCCCGATCCCGGATTCGCTCATGACGTGGTCCCGGCTGCGGCGTAGGCTCACCATGTGGACAAACCGGGGGTACGACGTGGCTGAGGGGATGCGCGGCGCCCAGGTCGTCTCGCGCGTGAGCCGGATCCTCAAGATCGTGTCGGAGCACCCCGGTGGTGCGTCGTCTTCGGCGGTGGCCGCGGCCGCCGGGCTCACCCGCCCGACGGCGCACCGCCTGCTCGCCTCGCTCGCCGCCGAGGGCTTCCTCGACCACGACGTCCGCGCCGCCCGGTGGCACCTCGGCCCCGAGCTGTTCCTCCTCGGATCGCTCGCGGCGGAGCGGTACGACGTCGCCGAGCTCGCGCGGGAGAGCGTGCGGATCCTCGCGCACGAGAGCGGCGAGAGCGCCTTTCTCTCGGTGCGTCGCGGGTTCGAGACCGTGTGTCTGCTGCGCGAGGAGGGGAGTTTCCCGGTGCGGTCGTTCGTCCTGACCGAGGGTGTCCGCTTCCCGCTGGGGGTCGCGTCGGCGGGGCTGGCGATCCTCGCGTTCTCGAGCGACGAGGAGATCGACGACTACCTGGGTCGCGCCGACCTCGTCGAGCGGTGGGGTGAGGCCCACGCCGCCGACCGCGTGCGCGAGCGGATTCGCGAGACGCGTGAGCGCGGGTACGCGGTGAACCCGGCGCTCATCCTCGAGGGCAGCTGGGGCATGGGTGCGGCCGTGTTCGACGCGGCGGGGAAGCCCGCCTGGGCGCTCAGTCTCACCGGGATCGAATCCCGGTTCCGGCCTGAGCGCCAGGCGTTCCTCGGCGGCCTGCTGCTGGAGCAGGCGCACGAGCTGTCGAAGCGACTCCGCTGAGCCGGGCGGTCGGTTCCTGAGCTGCGCTGCACTTCGACAAGCTCAGTGACCGGGTGGCCGCTCAGTGACCGACGGTGCGGTCCCTGAGCCTGTCGAAGGGCGGCGGCACGCCGCCGGCGAGCCGTAACCCGACGCTGCTCCAGCGGTATCGCTGACCTCCCAAGGTGGCGCGATGAGGCGTGGAGGGACTCTCGACCGTCTTTCGACCCACGCGCTGGGTCTCGCGCTATGGCGGTGAGTCAGTCATATCTGCGAACCCGGAAAGCCTGAAATATTAACTAGACATGCAAAATATCTGTTCGCTAGGGTCGACCTACGCTCAACTCCTCAAGCCGAATCGACCAGTAGAAGCCATTCAGGTGTCGACAGTCGGATCGGCTGCGGACAAGATCGCGGGGCGTTACCGTCGGTGGCGCTCGACTCAAAGGGTTAGAGGGGAAACACATAATGAGGATCAAAAAGGCACTCACCGTCACGCTACTGTCTGCGGCACTGTTGGCCGGAGGCGCAGGTGTCGCGCACGCGGAAACCGTGTATTACAAAGGGTCTGCGATCAGCTGGGATCACGGTCGCTCTTGGGGGGTAACGAGTTACTCGAGTGTGCAGTCGGGCGCATACGAGCACAGCGCCACCGCAAATACGACCTTCTCAGGTTGGAAAGCCCCGGGAGTGCTTGCGAGCGCTGAACAGTGGGTCGGGACGGGCTCGGCGACGGCCTACTGGAACGCCCGAGGATAGGTTCTTCGTTCACATATTCGGCCTCTCGTGAGGTCTCCGTCGTCTGGGGCGACCTCACGAGAGTGTCCGGAGAACCGCCGGTCGGCGAAAGAGAGACGGCAACACACATGGCCCTCTGGTCGAAAGTGACGAGCGTCGTGCTCGTGATCGTCATCGGAGCAATGATGAGTGTGCTCTACGTGATCGGTCAAGGGAGCCTGCTTCGTCGAGAGATCGATGAGTATCCTCGCGGTTCCACAGAGATCTCCCTCTATGACGTTTCCGAGGCGCAGACGACTCGCGTACTGGACATTCTCGGTGAGTTCGCTACCGCCGACGAGGCAGCCATCGTGAGAGTGGATCAAGAGTTGTCCGATGCTGACGGCTCATTGACCGGGATGCGCGTCGGGGTCATGACCGGAGACAATGCTCCCGCATCGCTCACGTTGGATTTCCTCGGGACGACGCTGGTCGACATCGACCAGATCGCCGATCTCGCCAGGGCCGATCCCGCTGCATCGATCGGCCTCGACGCCAATGCGGCAGATGTCATCCACCCTGTTCCGGAGTTGTTGTTCGCGCCGCGGTTCTCCGTGGTGCAACTCGCGCGGCTCGTGGAAACGTCGGGTACGGTCAACGGTGCTTACCGGGTTTCGGGGGCCGACGAGGAGCAGTTGGCAGAGTTGCTCAGTTCGCTCGAATCGGCGACGGGGCTCTCGTCGGACCGGATGCTCGCACCGCTCCGCGGTCATGTGACGGACAGCGGGATGAGCGCCCGCCTGCTTCAAGGATTCGTGATAGCCACGGCTCTCCTGCTGTTGCTCGTTCTCCTCTTCGAGGCAGTGCGTGCGTTCCGCGTGCTCGGCGTGCATCTCCTCCTGGGAAGATCGCGCTTGGGTTTCGCCGTCGTGCTGTTGAGGCCCGTCGTCGTCGCGATCGTGGCGACCATCGCGCTGTCGATGATCGCCGTACCACTGATGGCGCCGGGATACAGCGTGAACCCGACGATGCTCGCCGCTGCATGGAGTGCCGCAGTGGCCGGAGTGCTCCTACCAGTCGGGTGTGTGGCGATCGCGGCCCTCGCGCTCGTCGCGGTCAAACCGGTCGACGCGATCGCCGGACGCTTCTCGCGGCGAATTCTGCTCGGCGTGCTCGCCGGTATTCACGCGATGGCGATGGCCGGATTCACCACGACGTTCATCTTTCTCGACGGTCCGATGAAGGAAGCCGGAACGCTCGCAGGGGTCAGCGAATCATGGGCGGCGGTGGCCGATCAGGAAATCCTGTACCAGACGAAGGCGGGTGAGGATGAGGCGAGTTTCGCCGGACAGTCAGGCCAGTATCAGCGCGACTTCTACGACTGGTACACCTCGATCGCCGACGCGCGCGGCGTGGGCCTCGTCAACAGCCAGTATGTCGACCGGAGTGTGCTGGACGTGTGGTCGGGAGTGTACCAATCCGTTCCAGAGCGGCCGTTCTGGTATGTGGTGGCCTCGCCGAACGCCCTCGCGTCACAGGGCTTCGCGGTGGACGCCGGTCTCGTCGAGCGTGCCGAGGCCGGCGAACGTGTCTTCCTGATTCCGGATTCCTGGACGGGATCGGCGCAAGCCGCAGTCCGCGGGTGGCTCGGTGAGCACAGTGACGTCGCCTACGAACCGGCGATCCGCACGGCCTTCTTCGACGACCGGATCGTCACCTTCCAGAACTACCACCCCGCCGAAGCGCTGTTCCCGTGGAGCACGAATCCGGCTGGGTGGAATGGGGTCACCGACGCGGTCATCCTCGTGACGACCCCGGAGAACATGATCCCGTTCGAAAGCGAAAGCCTCGCCGCGGTCGGGTTGGACAACAGTTACGTCAAGCTCAGCCGGGGCGCATCGAAGAGCTATGCGAATCAGTCATACCTCTCGAGATTCGACCTGGACGACAACGGGGTCGAATACCTCCCGGTCGGCGATTTCGTCGCGGGCCTCACGAAGTCCATCCAGTCGGTGGTGCAACTCTTCGGCGTGATGATTCTCTTCCTTGGCCTGTTCTGCTTGTTGCTGCTCACTGCGCTGATGAGGCTGTATTCGACCACGTATCGGGAATCGATGGCCGTCAAGAGGATGCTCGGGTATTCATCCAGCAGCATCTTCGCGCCCGCCTTCGTCCTCGTCGGCGTGGTCTGTGCCTCGGCAGTGACAGCCGCGGCGCTGTCCTCTTCGCGGAGCGCGATCCTGGGGATCGCCGTCATGTCCGCGGCACAACTCATCCTGTTCGTGTTCCTTGCGCGAACCCTCTCGCGGCTGCAACTGACCATCATGCTCAAGGACTAGGACGGACCCACAGTGACACCACTGCTCATGATCGACCAGCTGACCAAGCAGTACGGTTCACGCCGCGTCCTCGACGGCGTGGACTTGGAGGTCCACCGTGGCGAATCGGTCGCCATCGTGGGGCCGTCAGGTTCCGGCAAGTCGACGTTGTTGAACATCGCAGGGCTCCTCGACGAGTGCAGCGGCGGCGAAGTGCGGTTCCGCGGCGCACCGCTTCCACGGATCAACAGCCGGGCGGCGTCGCATCTGCGCCGCGACCACATCAACTACCTCTTCCAGTCGTTCGCGCTGATCGGTGCTTCGACGGCCTTCGAGAACGTCCTGATCGGTCTTCATGCTGTAAGACTCGGCCGACGAGCGAAGGAGCAGCAGATCATGGAAATACTCAACCGACTCGGTCTTCGGCAGGTCGCGCACGACCGGGTCATGACGCTGTCCGGGGGAGAGCGTCAGCGCGTCGCGCTCGCTCGTTGCCTCGTGAAGCCGGGAGAGCTCATCCTCGCGGACGAACCGACGGGAGCCCTCGATGACGCCCTGGCGGATGTCGCAGTCGCTGAAATGCTGTCGCTACAGCAGGACTACGGCAAGACACTGCTGGTGGTCACTCACGATCGGCGGGTCGCCGACCGATGCGACCGGGTCTTCGACCTCGGCCTGTCTGCAGAACGCGATGGAGCCCCATCGCTCTCGGCCTCGTCGGCCGACCCGGTGACCAGGTCCTGAGCTGCGCTGCACTTCGACAAGCTCAGTGACCGGGTGGGGCCACTCGGCGTCCGGGCAGCTGTGGTCCGGTCCGTGAGCTGCGCTGCACTTCGACAAGCTCAGTGACCGGGTGGCCGCTCAGTGACCGGCGGTCCGGTCCCTGAGCCTGTCGAAGGGCGGTGGGAGCGTTACTCCGAGACGGCGGACAGCTCCTCGAACTCGTCGTCGGTGAGCTCGATCGTCGCGCCCTGCAGGTTGTCCTCGAGGTGCTCGATGCTCGACGTTCCCGGGATCGGGAGCATGACGGGCGAGCGCTTGAGCAGCCAGGCCAGCGCGAGCTGCGACGGGGTCGCGTCGTGTCGCTCGGCGAGCTGCGTGAGCGGGCCGTCCTCCTTGCTGAGGGCGCCGGTCGCCAGCGGGAACCACGGGATGAAGGCGACGCCGTGCTCGGTCGACCAGTCGAGGAGGTCTTCAGAGGAGCGGTCGGTGAGGTTGTAGAGGTTCTGCACCGACGCGATCGGAGCGATCTGTTGGGCCGCCTCGACCTCGGCGACGCTGACCTGGCTGAGGCCGATGTGTCGGATCTTGCCCTCGTCCTGCAGCTTGCGCAGCTCGCCGATCTGGTCCTCGAACGGCACGGTCGGGTCGATCCGGTGCAACTGCAGGAGATCGATGCGGTCGACGGCGAGGCGGCGGAGGCCGAGCTCGACCTGCTGGCGGAGGTAGGCGGGCACGCCCGTGGGCGTCCACTCGCCGGGACCCTGTCGCGTCTGGCCGACCTTCGTCGCGATCACGATGTCGTCGTAGGGGTGCAGCGCTTCGCGGAGGAGGGTGTCGGTGACGTCGGGGCCGTAGGCGTCGGCGCTGTCGAAGAAGTTCACGCCGAGCTCAGCGGCGCGTTTGATCAGGCGGATGGCGCCGTCGCGGTCGTCGGGCTCGCCCCAGACCCCTTCGCCGGTCAGCTGCATGGTGCCGTAACCGAGTCGGTTGACGGTGAGGTCGCCGCCGAGGGCGAAGGTGCCTGCGGCGGTTGCGGGGCGTGTGGTGGTGTCGGTCATGCGGGTGCTCCTTCGGAGGAATGCGGGAGTTCCAGCCAAGCACCGGCGGCTGGGAGGTGCACCCCCCTTGCATTCGGTCCCTGAGCCTGTCGAAGGGTGGTTCCTGAGGTAGTCGACGGGCGCCCTTCGACAAGCTCAGGGACCGGCGGGTGTTACTCAGGGACCGCCCTTCGACAAGCTCAGGGACCGGCGGGTGTTACTCAGGGACCGCCCTTCGACAAGCTCAGGGACCGGGGATGGGTCAGGCCGCCGCGGCTTCGAGGGCGGCGCGGAAGGCGACGATCGCCGGGCGGGTGACGCCGGCCTCGCGCGCGGAGGTGAAGATGGTGCGTCGTGGGAGGTCGGGCAGGTCGACGAGGCGACAGCTGGCCGGCTCACCAGCCCACTGGAGGTCGGGGATGAGGGCGACCGCATTGCCGGACTCGATCAACCGGATCTGCGCCTGGAGGTCGGCGGTCTGGTAGCGGACGTCGGGCTCGAACCCGGCACGGCGGCACAACTGCTCGGCGAAGTGGCGTGACGCCGCTCCGTGCGGCTCCATCACCCAGGGGAGGTCGGCCGCATCCTCGATGCGCAGGACCGGGTGGATCTCGTTCGCGACCGGCGGGCACGCGAGTCGGATCGGGTCGGTGGCGAGCTGACGGCGGTCGAGTCCGGGATGCCGCGGGGCGGCGTGGGCGGGGTACTGCTCCGCGACGACGACGTCGAAGTCGCGCGCCCAGGTCTCGGCCAGCGCCGTCTCCGGTTCGTGCTGCACCATCTCGACGCGGACGTCCGGGTGGTCACGGCGCATGGCGCTCAGGGCCGCCGGCATGAGCGCGAGCGCCGCCGACTGGAAGACCGCGACGCGGATGGTGCCCGACACGGTCGTGAGGGACGCCCCGAGGTCGGCTTCTGCGCGCTCGAGCGTGTCGAGGAGGGCATCCGTGTGTCCCACGAGGATCTCGGCCTGCGGGGTGAGCTGCACCCGTCGACCGACCTTCCGCAGGAGCTCGACACCGGTCTCCTGCTCGAGGACGGAGAGCTGCTGCGACACGGAGGAGGGGCTGAAGTTGAGGGCTGCGGCGACCTCGGCGATCGTCCCGCGGATCTTGAGTTCGCGCAGGAGGCGGAGCCGTCGGACGTCCAGCACGGTGCCCTCCAAAACCATCGGCTCAACCGATGGATATCGTTCGAAAACCTTCGCTGTATCTTATTGGTCCCGACGCCGATACTGGCACCATGACCGACACTCTTGCATCGACGCAGCAGCTCGACCGCGACGCCCTCGCCACCGAGGCCATCGCCCTCGTCCGCCGCTGGCTCCAGACGGCCTCGACGATCCCCGCCGACGCCTCCGCGCAGCAGCTCGCCGGTGTGTTGAAGGACCCGACCGGCCTCGAGTTCACGGTCGGCTTCGTCGACGGCGTCGTTCGTCCGGAGGACCTCCGCGTCGCGGCCCGCACCCTGCAGACGATCGCCCCGAAGGTGCCCGCGTTCCTCCCCTGGTACCTGAAGGCCGCCGTCCGCTGCGGCGGTGCGTTCGCCCCGATCCTGCCCGGCGTCGTCATCCCGATCTCCCGCAAGGTGCTCCGCAACATGGTCGGCCACCTCGTCGTCGACGCCACCGACAAGAAGCTCGGCCCCGCGATCGCGAAGATCAAGACGCCCGGCACCCGGCTCAACGTCAACCTGCTCGGCGAGGCCGTTCTCGGTACGGGTGAGGCCGCGCGTCGTCTCGAGGGCACGCACAAGCTGCTCGCGCGCCCCGACGTCGACTACGTCTCCATCAAGGTGTCGTCGACCGTCAGCCCCCACTCGGTCTGGGCGTTCGACGAAGCCGTCGAGCATGTGGTCACGAGCCTCACCCCGCTGTTCGAGCGTGCCGCCAAGGCGACACCTGCGAAGTTCATCAACCTCGACATGGAGGAGTACAAGGACCTCGACCTCACCATCGCGGTCTTCACCAAGCTCCTCGACCTCCCGCAGTTCCACGACCTCGAGGCCGGCATCGTCCTGCAGGCCTACCTGCCCGACGCGCTCTCCGCGATGATCCGTCTCCAGGAGTGGTCGGCCGGTCGTCGTGCCGCGGGCGGCGCCGGCATCAAGGTGCGCATCGTGAAGGGCGCCAACCTCCCCATGGAGCAGGTCGAGTCGTCGCTCCACGACTGGCCACTCGCCACCTGGTCCACCAAACAGGACTCCGACACCAACTACAAGCGCGTCGTCGAGTACGCCCTGCACCCCGACCGCATCGACAACGTGCGCATCGGCGTCGCCGGCCACAACCTCTTCGACATCGCCTTCGCCTGGCTGCTCGCCAAGCAGCGGGGCGTCGAACGCGGCGTCGAGTTCGAGATGCTGCTCGGCATGGCGCAGGGCCAGGCCGAGGCTGTGAAGCGCGACGTCGGCGAGCTCCTGCTCTACACGCCGGTCGTGCACCCGCAGGAGTTCGACGTCGCCATCGCCTACCTCATCCGCCGCCTGGAGGAGGGAGCGAGCCAGGACAACTTCATGTCCGCCGTGTTCGAGTTGAGCGAGAACGAGACCCTCTTCGCCCGTGAGCAGCAGCGGTTCCTCGCGTCGCTCGCGGAGCTGGACACCACCGTCCCCGCGCCGAACCGGCAGCAGGACCGCACGAAGCCGGCCGAGGCCTCCCCGGTCGACGCGTTCGAGAACACCCCCGACACCGACCCCTCGCTCCCCGCGAACCGGGTCTGGGGACGCGACATCCTCACCCGCGTCACCGAGTCGCGGCTCGGGAACGACACCGTCGCCGCGTCCATCCTCGACAGCGTCGAAGCCCTCGACGCCGTCATCGACGGAGCGACTGCAGCGGGCGCCTCGTGGGGCTCGCTCTCCGGCGCCGAGCGTGCGGTCATCCTGCACCGCGCCGGCGACGTCCTCGAGCAGCGTCGCGCCGACCTCATGGAGGTCATGGCGTCCGAGACCGGCAAGACCCTCGACCAGTCCGACCCCGAGGTGTCCGAGGCGATCGACTTCGCCCACTACTACGCCGAGCGCGCCCGCGAGCTCGACCACGTGGACGGCGCGACCTTCACCCCCGCGAAGCTCACCGTCGTCACGCCGCCGTGGAACTTCCCCGTCGCCATCCCCGCCGGCTCGACCCTCGCGGCGCTCGCCGCCGGGTCGCCCGTCATCATCAAGCCCGCCCGTCAGGCTCGCCGCAGCGGCGCGGTCATGATCGAGGCGCTCTGGGAGGCTGGTGTGCCGCGCGAGGTGCTCCGCTTCGCGCAGCTGGCCGACAACTCGCTCGGTGAGCGCCTGATCGCCCACCCGGCGGTGGAGCGCGTCATCCTCACCGGTGGCTACGAGACGGCGGAGCTGTTCCGCTCCTTCCGCCCTGAGCTGCCGCTCCTCGCCGAGACGTCCGGCAAGAACGCGATCATCGTCACGCCGAGCGCCGACCTCGACCTCGCGGTGAAGGACGTCGTCGCGTCGGCCTTCGGTCACGCCGGTCAGAAGTGCTCGGCCGCGTCGCTCGTGATCCTCGTCGGGTCGGTCGCGTCCTCGCGCCGCTTCCGTCACCAGCTCGTCGACGCCGTCACGTCGCTCAAGGTCGGCTACCCGGTCGACCCGACCACGCAGATGGGTCCGATCATCGAGCCGGCGAAGGGCAAGCTGCTCGGCGGCCTGACGACGCTCGGCTCCGGTGAGTCGTGGCTGGTCGAGCCGAAGCAGCTCGACGACAGCGGCAAGCTGTGGAGCCCCGGCGTGCGTGCCGGCGTCGCCCGCGGCTCCGAGTACCACCTCACCGAGTACTTCGGCCCGATCCTCGGGATCATGACGGCCGAGACCCTCGAGGAGGCCATCGCCATCCAGAACGAGATCGACTACGGACTCACCGCCGGGCTGCACTCCCTGAACCCGGCCGAGCTGCGTCTCTGGCTCGACGGCATCCAGGCCGGCAACCTGTACGTGAACCGCGGCATCACCGGCGCGATCGTGCAGCGTCAGCCGTTCGGCGGTTGGAAGAAGTCCGCGGTCGGCGCGGGGACGAAGGCCGGTGGCCCGAACTACCTCATCGGCCTCGGCTCGTGGTCGAGCGCCGAGAGCACGGCTGAGCGCACCGTCGGTCGGTCGGCGGAGCGCCGTGGCCCGAAGCCCCCTGTCGCCTCGTTGCTGCGTGCCGCTGACGCGGTGCTCACCGCCGACGAGTTCGCGTTCCTGCGCCGGTCGGTCGCGAGCGACGCAGCCGTGTGGGCGGACGAGTTCGGGGTCGCGAAGGACGTCTCGAAGCTGACCGCCGAGCGCAACGTGTTCCGGTACGTGCCGCGTGAGGTCCACGTGCGTCTCGTGGACGGCGGTTCGGTCGCGGAGCTCATCCGCGTCGTCGCCGCCGGTGCGACCGCGGGCGCGACCGTGCACGTGTCGTCCGCCGTCGCGCTGCCGCCGAAGCTCGTCCCCGCCGTCGAGGCCATCGCCGGTGGGATCACCGTCGAGAGCGAGGACCGCTGGTACGTCACCGCCGCCTCGCTCGTCGGGACGAAGACCGGTGCGCGCGTCCGGATCATCGGTGGGACGACCGAGGGTGTCGCCCATGCGACCTCCGGCAGCCCCGACGTCGCGATCTACGCGGGCGACGTCACCGAGGCCGGCCGCATCGAGCTGCTGCCGTTCCTCCAGGAGCAGGCGGTCTCGATCACGGCGCACCGCTTCGGCACGCCGAACCACCTCTCGGACGACCTCATCTGACCCGACTCCGCGCGGTTCGCAACTCAGGAACGCCCCGGCGTGTCATCCCGACACGCCGGGGCGTTCTGCATGCCGCGCCGACATCCTCCTGAGTTGTGAACCTGTCTCAGGAGAACTCCGGCGGGTCGGGTGGGTGCGGGGGCGACGCGCCCGAGCTGTCCTGAGTTAGGTATGCGTGCGGAGAAGAGGGTGGGCTAGCGGAGGGTGCCGTGGACGGCGAACTCGTCGATGCGCGCGAGTTCGGCATCGTCGAAGTCCAGGCGGTGGATCGCCGCGTAGTTGCCCTCGAGCTGCTCGACCGAGCTGGCACCGATGATCGCCGACGTGACCGTGTCGCGACGCAGCACCCACGAGAGCGCCAGCTGCGCGAGCGTCTGGCCGCGTTCCTCGGCGATCGTCTGCAGACCGCGGGCGCGCTGGAGATAGGTGCCCGTGATCGAGTCCTCGTTGAGGAAGTGGCTCGTCGCCGCACGCGAGTCCGACGGGACCGTTCCGCCGAGGTAGCGGTCGGTCAGCATTCCCTGCGCGAGGGGGCTGAACACGACGGCACCGAGACCGAGGTCGTCGAGGGTGTCGAGCAGGCCGTCCTCGACCTCGCGGGAGAACATCGAGTAGCGCGGCTGGTGGACGAGCAGCGGGACGCCGTGCTCACGAAGCGCGGCCGCCGCGGCGATGGTCTGCTCTGGGGAGTAGTTCGAGATGCCCGCGTACAGCGCCTTGCCCTGCTTGACCGCCGTCGCGAGCGCACCCATCGTCTCCTCGATCGGGGTCTCCGGGTCGGGGCGGTGCGAGTAGAAGACGTCGACGTACTCGACGCCGATGCGCGCGAGGCTCTGGTCGAGCGAGGACAGCATGGTCTTGCGTGAGCCCCACTCGCCGTAGGGCCCCTGCCACATGTAATAGCCGGCCTTCGAGGTGATGATGATCTCGTCACGGTGGGCGGCGAGGTCCTCGGCGAAGATGCGGCCGAAGGCGGTCTCGGCGGAACCCGCGGGCGGGCCGTAGTTGTTGGCGAGGTCGAAGTGGGTGATCCCGAGGTCGAAGGCGCGGCGCACGATGGCCCGCTGGACCTCGATGCTGCGGCCTTCGCCGAAGTTGTGCCAGAGACCGAGGGACAGCGCGGGGAGGCGCAGTCCGCTGCGGCCGACGCGGCGGTAGGTCATGTCGTCGTAACGGGTTTCGGCTGCTTCGTAGGGCATGGTCTGCGCTTTCATCATCGAATCGTCGTGGTGCCGGAGGCAAGCGTACCGTGATCGTTCACGGCCGAGCCGATGCGGCGTCGAGTAGCGTGAGCACGTGTCGTCCACCACGCTTTCACCCGCTGAAGAGCCTGTGTCCCACCCGCGGTCCGGGTGTGGCGTCGCGATCGTCCGCGACGGTCGGATCCTCCTGCTCGAGCGCCGCCGCGAGCCCGAGGCCGGATCCTGGGGCATCCCCGGCGGGAAGGTCGACTGGATGGAACACCTCGAAGCAGCCGTCCGCAGGGAGGCCTTGGAGGAGACCGGGCTCGAGCTCGGCTCGATCGAACTGCTGTGCGTCGTCGACCATTTCGAGGAGGCGCTGCACCAGCACTGGATCTCGCCGGTGTACCTCGCGGAGGACACCGTCGGCGAGCCTGAACTCCGAGAGCCGGAGAAGCACGGCGGTCTCCGGTGGTTCCCGCTCGACGCGTTGCCGGAACGGGTGACCGTGTCCACGGTGGCGGCGGTCGAAGCGATCGCGCGGTCTCGCGGATCCAGACGCCCGGACAGCGCCGACTCGTAGACTCGGGCGCGTGACCGATCACCCGTCGTCCGACGCCCGCAACGACTTCGTCACCTTCGACGCGCTCCGGGCGGAGGCCGTCGAGCAGCCGGTCCGACGCGGAGCGGGCGCATGGGGCTTCTTCGGCACGGTCGCGATCGTGATCGGCGCCCTGTTGATCCCGGTCGCCCTCGTCAGCACCTGGGCGGACACGATGCTCCGCGACACCGACGCATTCGTCGACACCCTCGCCCCGCTGGCCACGGACCCCGCCGTCCAAGCCTTCGTTGGGGACCAGGCGCTCGCCGCGCTGGAGAGTCAGGTCGACCTCGAGGCAGCGGCTGCGGCACCGGCCGACCTCGCGGCGACCCTCTCGCTCCCGCCGGCGATCTCGGAGGTGCTCGGCGCGATCGGTGGCGACACCGCGGATGCGCTGCGCGAGGTCCTGCGCCGGAACGTCGCCGAGTTCGCGGCCTCGCCCGCCTTCGCGACCGCCTGGACCGAAGCCCTCCGCGTCACGCATGAGCAGCTCGTCGCGGGCGTCTCCGGTTCCCAGGGAGCGGTCATCGACGTCTCGGCCGAGCAGGGCCTGGGCGTGCAGTTGGGACCGATCGTCTCCGCGACCCGCACGTGGCTGGTCGACGCGGGGTTCGGCTTCGCGGCCGTCATCCCGGACGTCGACCGCGTGGTCGACGTCGTCCCGGCATCGCAGGTCGCGCCGGTACTCAGTGGAATCCAGGTGATCGAGACGGCGGCGGGTTGGTCGCCCTGGCTCGCGATCGGGCTCCTCGCACTCGGGGTGATCCTGCTCTGGCTAGGGCGCCGCAACCCGAGCCGGACCGTGGCCGGAGCCGCGATCGGCGTCCTGCTCGCGGCGGGTCTGACACTCATCCTGCTCGGTGCTGCTCGGCTCGCCCTCGTGCTCGCGGTGTCGGTCGCGATCCCCGGCGGCGTCGGGGACGCGGCGGCGTCGCTGCTGCTGGGCCCGCCGACCGATGCCGCCTGGTCCGTGCTCTGGGTGTCGCTTGCCGTGGCCGTACTCGCCTTCGTCAGCGCCGCGTTGCGGCTCCCCGAGCGCATCGCGCAGGGCGTTCGGTCGGCGCGGGGTCCGCTGTCGGGCACGAACGCCTAAGCGCCCGTCGCCGATTCGTCGGCATGGACGGCCTGGCTCGTGCGCGGTGCTGCGAGTCGCCGATGCCACGGCACCTCCACGAGCGTGTGGAGCAGCCACGACGCGGCGAGGATCGAGCCGAACCAGGCCAGGATGATCGGAGCACGGAGGAGGAGCGGCATGCCGTCGACGGCGCTCGGCGTGATCGCCTTCGCCAGCAGGATGAGCACGAAGACGTGCACGAGGTACGTGGAGAACGAGAGCTGCCCCAGGATGCGCGCGGGGCGACTGCGCAGCACCGCGGTGGAGCGCGGGCTCGCGACCGCCAGGCCTCCGACGATGATCCCCGCGAAGGTGATCGCGGCCCAGGCTCGTGGTGCTCCGGGTTCGAGTGCGATCGCCGCCACCACCAGGCCGGCGGCACCTCCCGCAGCGACCCACGCCGCTCGTCGGGTGACCGGGAGGGCTGCCGTCCACTCCGCCACGCAGACGCCGAGCACGAAACAGCACAGCACCCGGAGCGTCGGCGGCGCCATGCCGTTCATGGCCGACGGGGCGACAGCGGCGGCGATCGTCGTCGCGCAGACGAGACCGACCGCGAGGGCGGCCACCGGGGCCGGGCCGCGCATCCGGCCGCGGAAGGCGAGGGCGAACACCGGGAACAGGATGAACGCGAGGAACTGGGCCGACAGTGACCATGCGGGCGGGTTCCACCACAGTGCGTCGCCGAACCACGCGCGGGTGAGGGTGAATTCGGCGAGGAGGCCGATGGGCGGGAACGCCCCGTCGTCCGTTGGGACACCGACCATCGCCCCACCGACACAGAGCAGCACGAAGGCGAGGAGTACGGCCACGTGAGCCGGGTAGAGGCGCGCCACGCGGTTCCGGAGGTAGCGACCGTAGGCGGGCCAGGTCCAGCGCCGATCCAGGTAGGCCCGGGCAATCGTGTACCCGCTCAGGACGAAGAAGACGTCCACGGCGAGTCCGGTGTGGGCCATCGGCGCGAGCCACGAGAGCTCGGGCAGCACGGAGAACAGCCAGTCCGCGGAGTGCGAGCACACCACCCACCAGGCGGCGATGGCGCGGGCACCGGCGAAGGCGGTGTGGTCGACGCGAGGTGCCGGTCGGCGGCCCGGTCCGGTCGCGCGTTTCGCGGGTGACGGCATGGTGCTCCTGAGTGGTCGGGCGGCGGTGAACGCCCCGGACTCTCATCCTAAGATGCTTTTGTACCTCATGCTTCTGTACTGTATGGATTGTGGACAAGACATCACGACGCGACGGAACGGCTCGGTGGCGGAGGACCGGAGCGGGAGCCGACCCCACCCCGGATCCCGAACCGACGGCCGTCGAGCCCGATCCCGACCCCGAAGTCCCGTCGTCACCACCCGACCCCGACCCCGCGCCGTCGGCGCCGACCGGGAGTGCGGACGCCCAGGCCGCCCCGCCCGTCGAACTCGTGCTCGAAGGTCCCGGGATCGACCCGACCGGCGCCTCCGTCAGCACCACCGCGGTCCTCGCCTGGTTCGCGGCTGTCCCGGCCGGCAGCACCGTGATCGTCCGCGGCGGCGACGTCATCGCCGTGGACGCGACGATCCGGATCGACCGTCGCGTCCATCTCCGCGGGCGCGGCGAGCTGCGGTTCGTCGGAGGTGTCGAGGCGGCCCCGGCGCTGAAGCTCATCGTGTCGGGCAGCTCGGTGACCGGTGTCCGGGTCAGCTACGCGGGCCCGCCGGCGTCGAGCACGGGTGAGCGCAACACCGGGATCAGCATCTGGGCGAGCGACGTCCTGATCGACGGCGTCACCGTCGACGGGTTCCAGAACGGCATCGCCGTGCAACCGGCGGGCGAGTTCGAGGGCGTCGTCATCTCCGCGTGCCATGTCCTGAACATCGTCGGCTCGGGCGGAGGGCGGGGATCCGCCTCGTCTGCGGGCGAGGATCGCGGCGACGGCATCACCGTCTGGGGTGCGCGATCGGCGATCGTGGGCAACATCGTCTCGGCCGCCCCCGGCACCGACGCACGGGTCGGCATCCATGCCGAGAACCTGCCCGACTACGCGGTCGACCCCGGGTCCTGGGCCGACTCGATGGTCACGATCGAGGGCAATGTCGTCACCGGGCCGTTCCGCCGGTCCATCGCCGTCGAGGGCATGGCCCACACCGTCGTGACCGGCAACACCGTGTCCGACGCGACCTGGTGGGGACTCGCCGTCATCGACACCCGATCCGTCGCCCTGGTCGCGAACACGGTGCGCTGGACACGCACGACCGACGACGACCAGGGGTCCGCCTGGGGGCCGAAGCGCTGCCCGGTGATGATCTACCGCGACGCGCAGGGAACCGTGGTCTCCGGGAACGTCATCGAGATCCGCGGCGTCGCGGCAGCGGGCATCATGGCCCAGGCGGCGACACCGCCCCGCGGTTCGACCACCGTCATCGGTGCCGTCGACGCGCTCATCACCGAGAACGTGGTCCGCATCGCCGGCGGCACCTGCCCGATCGGGATCGCGCTCGATCGGACGAGACAACCCGTCGTCTCAGGCAACCGCGTCGCCGTCACGCTCGCATCGGGCTCGGTGGGCGGTGTCGTGTCGTACCTCGCCGAGGATGCGGTGGTCTCCGACAACTCCATCACCGGGGCCGCGACCTCCAACGGGTTCGGGGTGCTCCATCAGGGTGCCGGTTCGATCGTGGTCATGGGGAACCGCATCGACCGCATCCGGGTGGCGGTCGCCGTGAGCAACTGCACCGGTGGCGCGACGATCATCGGCAACACGGGACGCGAATGCGAGTACGGCCTCGACACCTTCGGCACGACCGGGCATTCGGTGGTGCAGGGCAACCGTTGGGAGACGAGCAACACGGCGCACGCGAACGCGCAGCCGAACACGAGCTACCTCTCCACGCGGCACATGGGGCTCGCGCGGCCGTTCGGCGGTCGCTCCGGCGACATCCTCGTCGGGAACGGACGACTGTGGGTGAACGACCAGGGCACCTGGCGCTCGACGCCCCTCAGCTGAACCGAGGGGCGGGCGCTCGGGAATCGAGTGCCCGCCCCTCGTGGCGTCGGCGTCGGATCAGCTGCGCGGTGCGTGGGCTGTATCGGACCCACTGGCGACGGCTGCCTCGTCGATCGCCGACTGCTCCTCGCCGCCGCGGAACTGCGTGCGGTAAAGCTCGGCGTACGCGCCGTCGACCTCGAGGAGCTGCGCGTGCGAGCCCTGTTCGACGATCCGTCCGTTCTCCATCACGAGGATCGTGTCCGCGTCTCGGATGGTCGACAAGCGGTGGGCGATGACGAACGAGGTGCGGTCGGAACGCAGCGCCGCCATCGCGTGCTGCACCAGCAGCTCGGTCCGCGTGTCGACGGAGGACGTCGCCTCGTCGAGGATGAGCAGCTTCGGCTTCGCGATGAACGCGCGGGCGATCGTGATGAGCTGGCGCTCACCGGCCGAGACGCTGCCGCCGTCCGCGTCGAGGACGGTGTCGTACCCGTCGGGCAGCTGCCGCACGAAGCGGTCGACCATCGTCGCCTCGGCGGCCTCGACGACCTCCGCGTCGCTCGCGCCGAGTCGGCCGTACCGGATGTTCTCGCGGATCGTCCCCTCGAACAGCCAGGCGTCCTGCAGCACCATCCCGACCTGCGACCGCAGCTCGGCGCGGGTCAGGGCGGTGATGTCGACGCCGTCGAGCAGGATGCGACCTCCGGTGAGCTCGTAGAACCGCATGACGAGGTTCACGAGGGTCGTCTTCCCGGCCCCGGTCGGGCCGACGATCGCGACGGTCTGACCCGGCTGCGCGGAGAAGGAGAGGTCCTCGATGAGCGGCTTCTCGGGGTCGTAGCTGAAGGAGACGCCGTCGAACTCGACGTGGCCGTCGGTGTGCTCGGGCAAGTGTGCGTCCGCGGTCTCCGCGTCCTGTTCCTCGGCGTCGAGCAGCTCGAAGGTGCGCTCGGCGGACGCGACGCCCGACTGCAGCTGGTTCGCCATGCCGGCGATCTGGCTGAGCGGCTGCGAGAACTCACGCGAGTACTGGATGAACGCGGTCGCGTCGCCGAGGGTCATCTGGCCGGAAGCGACCCGGAGGCCGCCCACGACGGCGATGAGCACGTAGGACAGGTAGGACACGAAGGTCATCGCCGGCATGATCATGCCGGACACGAACTGCGCGCCGAACGCCGCCGTGTAGAGCTTCTCGTTGCGCTCGTCGAACTCGGCGAGCATCTCCTTGTCGCGGCCGAAGACCCGCACGAGCTCGAGGCCCGAGAACGACTCCTCGATGTGCCCGTTGAGCGAGCCGGTGTTCTTCCACTGCGCGGTGAAGAGTTTCTGCGAGCGGGAGCCGATGACCCCGGCGATCAGCGCGGACAACGGCAGCGCGATCAGCGCGATGAGTGCGAGCTGCCACGACACGATGAACATCATCGCCGTGATGCCGAGCACCGTGAGCGCAGACTGCACGAGTTGCGAGAACGCCTGTTGGAGGGCGGTCTGGATGTTGTCGACGTCGTTCGTGACGCGCGACATGAGGTCGCCGCGCTGACGGGTGTCGAAGTAGCTCAGGGGAAGGCGGTTGAGCTTGCGCTCGATGTCGCGGCGGAGCGTGTAGACCACGCGCATGACGAGCCCGTTGAGGATGTACCCCTGCGCCCAGTTGAGGATCGACGCGACGATGTACATGCCGAGCACGATGATGATCAGGCGGCCCAGCAGGGTGAAGTCGATGCCCTGACCCGGGGTGATGTCCGACTTCTCGAGCATGTCGGCGTACTGGTCGTTGCCGGATGCGCGTGCCTGGTCGACGACTTGGTCGAGCGTCGCGCCGGCCGGGAGCTGCGAGCCCATCACGCCGTTGAAGATCGCGTCCATCGCGAGACCGAGGATCTTCGGGGCGATGACCGTGAGCACGACCGAGAGCACGACGAGCCCGACGACGATGCTCATCTTGACCTTCTCGGGGGCGAGGAGACCGACGAGTCGCTTCGCGGACGGCCAGAACTGCTCGGCCTTCTTCGACGGGGTGCCGCCGAACATGTCGCCGTCGGACTCACCCGGGGTGAACTCCGGTGCGAGCGCCTCCTCCTCGACCGCGTTCAACTCGGGAGCCTGGGTGGTGTCCTTCGAGGCGCCGGAGGAGCGCTTGTCACGTGGTGAACGGGCCATGATCACGCCACCCCTTCCACAGCGAGCTGCGATTGGACGATCTCGCGATACGTCTCGTTGGATTCGAGGAGTTCGTCGTGGGTCCCGCGGCCGACGATGCCGCCGTCGTTCATGACGATGATGTGGTCGGCCTCGCGGATCGTCGCGATGCGCTGCGCGACGATGATGACGGTCGCGTCGGCGGTGCTGTCGCCGAGGGCTGCCCGGAGTCGGGCGTCGGTGGCGACGTCGAGGGCCGAGAACGAGTCGTCGAAGAGGTAGACCCGGGGCTTCGCGACGAGGGCCCTGGCGATGCACAGGCGCTGACGCTGGCCGCCGGACACGTTCGTGCCACCCTGGGCGACGCCGTCGTTCAGCATCTTCGGCTTCGCGCGGACGAAGTCCTCAGCCTGCGCGACGTCGAGGGCGCCCCACAGCTCGTCGTCGGTGGCGTCGGGACGTCCGAACCGGAGGTTCGAGGCGATCGTGCCCGAGAACAGGTACGGCTTCTGCGGCACGATCCCGACGACCCCGGCGATCTGCTGCCGGGTGAGCTGCGAGACGGGGACGCCGTCGATGGTGACGTGGCCCTGCTGCGGGTCGTAGAGGCGCGGGATGAGCGAGAGCAGCGTCGTCTTGCCGGAGCCGGTGGAGCCGACGATCGCGGTGGTCTTGCCGGGCTCCGCCGTGAACGTGACGTCCGACAGGACCGGTCGCTCCGCACCGGGGTAGCCGAAGGTGACTCCGGTGAACTCGACTCGTCCGACCGACGGCACGCGGATGTCGGTGCTCGTCGGAACCGTGAGGCTCGGCTCGGTGTCGAGGACGCTCTGGATGCGCTCGGCGCACACGACCGCGCGAGGGATCATCATGACCATGAAGACGCCCATCATCACCGAGGTGAGGATCTGGAGCAGGTACTGGAGGAACGCGGTGAGGGAACCGACCTGCATCTGTCCGGCGTCCACCCGCTGACCGCCGAACCAGAGGACGGCGGCGGTCGCGAGGTGCAGGACCATCATGATGACGGGGAACATGAGGACGAAGATGTTGCCGACCTTGATCGAGACGCGCGTGAGCGCCTCGTTCGCACGGTTGTAGCGCTCCGACTCGAACGGCTCGCGGACGAAGGCGCGTACGACGCGGATGCCGATGATCTGCTCGCGCAGCACGCTGTTGATGCCGTCGATGCGGTCCTGCATCTGCCGGAACAGCGGCATGAGCAGGTAGACCAGGAACCCGACGATGATGAAGAGCACCGGCACGGACACCCACACCAGCCAGGACAGCCCCGCGTCCTCACGGAGGGCCATGATGATGCCGCCGACGCACATGATCGGTGCGGACACCATGAAGTTGAGGGTCATGAGGATCAGCATCTGGACCTGCTGGACGTCGTTCGTGCCGCGCGTGATGAGCGTCGCGCTGCCGAAGCCGCCGATCTCGAGGGCGCCGAGCGAGTCGACCTTCCGGTAGAACTCCCGGCGCAGGTCGCGGCCGATGGCCATGGCGGTGCGGGCGCCGAAGTAGACCCCGCCGATGGCTGCGGCCACCTGGACGAGGCAGACGAGCAGCATCGTCATGCCGGTGGACCAGATGAAGTCCGTGTCGCCGCGGGAGACACCCTGGTCGATGATCTGGGCGTTCAGGCTGGGGAGGTAGAGGGCCGCGATCGTCGAGACGAGCTGCAGCACGAACACCGCGACCACCCAGGCCGCGTACGGCTTGGCGTGTCGGAGGGCGAGGGCGAGGAGGGCCACGTGAGGTCCTTAGACGGTTCGTGTCCGGCGCGGGGCATCGCGCGGACGGGTGACGAGGTGGAGCGGGCCTGGCGCGAGACCAGTGCTTCGGTCGGCGGCGCAGCTGGACAGGAGCGTGAGGGACGTGCCCGAGTGACGATACTCCGCGCCGGTGACACGGTGGTGTCCCGGTTCGGAATCGTGATGATCTCGGGTCAGTCGACGCGGACGGAGATGGTGTGCCAGCCCTCCGCGCCGTCGGGGACGACGTCGACGGGGGTCTCGCTCTGCGTCTTGCCCGCGGCGTCGGTCGCGCGAACGGCGATGGTGTGGTCGCCGGCCGGGGCGTCCCACTGGAGGACCCACTGCACCCAGGTGTCGTCGGAGATGGCGGTCGCGAGCGTCGTGTCGAGCCAGTCGCCGTCGTCGATCCGGACCTGGACCCGGTTGACGCCCGTGTGCTGCGCCCAGGCGACGCCGGCGATCGCGACGTTCCCCGCCGCGACACGTCCACCGTTGCGGGGTACGTCGATGCGCGACTCCGTCTTGATGGGCCCGCGCTCGGACCAGCCGCGGTCGGTCCAGTAGGCCCGGGCGTCCGCGTAGCGGGTCACCTCCAGCTCGACGACCCACTTCGTGGCGGAGACGTAGCCGTACAGGCCCGGGACGACCATGCGCACCGGGAAGCCGTGCTGCAGCGGGAGCGGTTGCCCGTTCATCCCGACGGCGAGGAGGCTGTCGCGATCCTCGTCCTGCAGGACCTCGAGCGGAGTGCCGGCGGTGAACCCGTCGATGCTCCGCGACAGGACCATGTCGGCTCCGGCCTTGGGCTTTGCGCGGGCGAGCAACTCGCGGATCGGGTACCCGAGCCAGAGCGCGTTGCCGATGAGGTCGCCGCCGACGGGGTTCGAGACGCAGGTCAGCGTGATGATCGACTCCTGGAGCGGGAGGGCGAGGAGTTCCTCGAACCCGATCTCAACCTCCTGCTCGACCATGCCGGTGATCTTGAGGCTCCAGGTCGAGGGGTCGATGTTCGGCACCTGGAGGGCGGTGTCGATCCGATAGAAGGAGTCGTTCGCCGACACGACCGGGGTGAGTCCGTCGATACCGAGTTCGGCTCCGGCGGGGACCGGCGGTGCGGCGACGGCGGCCGTCGGGAGCTTGAGCGCCTTCCGGATGGTCTCCACGGCGACCGCTCCGGCCGAGGCGACGCGCGCGCCGACGCCGACGACGAGGGCGCCGACCGCGGTGCCGCCGAGCAGGACGAGGAAGGAGCGCCGGGGGAGTTCGGCCCGGGAGGCGCCGACGACCGGCCGGGCTTCGTCCGCGACCGTCGCGTCGTCCCAGGTCCGGAGCCGGGTCACGAGCAGTCGCAGGACGAGGATGCCGACCGCGGTACCGACGACGCTCGGGAACGCCCAGTCGAGGCCCGCGTCCGCGCGGGTGATCGCTGCGACGACCGCGACGACACCGACGAGCGCGAGCGCGATGCTGCCGACCACCGGTCGACGCTCCTCGAGGATCCCGATCCCGACGGCGAGGGCCGCGACCAGGACGCCGAGCACGATGAGCAGCACGAGCTTGTCGTTGGTGCCGAACAGGGCGATGACGAGGTCCTTCACCCAACCGGGCACGAGGTCGATCACGAGGGAACCCACGGCGAGCAGCGGCGAGCTCGCGGGGGCGACGAAGGCTGCGACGGCCTCGGCCGACCCGAGGGTGGCGACGGCTGCGACGACGCCGGACGCGCCGGCGAGCAGGGTGCGGCGGCGGGGCTCCATGTCCGTCATGCTACGCGCGCCCGCTGGGCGTTCCTCCCCGAAGCGGCTCTAGAGGGGCAAGTCGGCCGTCCATCCCCGTACCCTGGGGGGATGACCACAGTCGGGCTCGGAATCCCACGCATCGGGTCGCCGCTCAGGCACATCCCGGACGCTGCCGGGCGCCCCGACGTCGACGGCCTCATCGACCGCTTCGGGAGGGTCGCCCGCGACCTCCGGGTGTCGATCACGGAGAAGTGCTCGCTGCGCTGCACGTACTGCATGCCCGAGCAGGGTCTCCCCGCGATCGCCCGCGACGACCTGCTGACGCCCACCGAGATCGGTCGCCTCGTCGAGATCGCCGTCCGCGACCTCGGGGTGCACGACATCCGCTTCACGGGTGGCGAGCCGCTCATGCGCCCCGACCTCGCGGAGATCATCGCCCGCAGCTCCGCGGTCGCCGGCGACGCCTCGATCTCCATGACGACGAACGGCATCGGACTCGACAAGCGCGTCGACGAGCTCGTGGCCGCCGGGCTCACCCGCGTGAACATCTCCCTCGACACCGTCGACCGCGACCACTTCGCGCGACTCACGCGCCGCGACCGCCTCCCCGCCGTCCTGGCCGGCATCGAGGCCGCCAAGCGCGCCGGGCTGACGCCGCTCAAGATCAACGCCGTCCTCATGCGCGACACGCTCGACGGCGCGGTCGCCCTCCTCTCCTGGGCGATCGAGAACGGTTGCCGTCTCCGCTTCATCGAGCAGATGCCGCTCGACGCCGACGAGGCGTGGGTGCGGGAGAACATGGTCGACGCGGCCGAGTTGCTCGACGTCCTCGGCTCCCGCTTCACGCTCACTGCCCCGCATCGCGAGGACCCCTCCGCTCCCGCCGAGGAGTGGCTCGTCGACGGCGGCCCGGCCACGGTCGGCATCATCGCCTCGGTCACGCGCTCGTTCTGCGACGACTGCGACCGCACGCGGCTCACCGCCGAGGGGACGATCCGCTCCTGCCTCTTCGGCGACGACGAGACCGACCTTCGGGGCATGTTGCGTTCGGGCGTCGAGGACGTCGAGATCGCGGATCGCTGGCGCGCGGCGATGTGGCACAAGCAGGCCGGGCACCGCATCGCGTCGCCCGACTTCGTCCGTCCGGAGCGGAGCATGGGAGCGATCGGTGGCTGAGACGACGACCCTGCAGGTGCTCGTGCGCTACTTCGCCGCTGCCGAGGAGGCCGCCGGCGTCCCCGAGGAGTCGTTGCCGTCGGTCGCGACGGTCGGCGAGCTGAAGTCGGTGCTGCTCGAGCGCTACGGCGACGCGATGGCGAAGGTCCTCGCGTCCGGTTCCTTCCTCGTCGACGGCGTCGTCAGTCGCGACGACACCCGTCCGCTCGGCGCCCGGGTCGACGTCCTCCCACCCTTCGCCGGCGGCTAGGACGGGGACGTCGCTGAGCGACGACGCTCGGCGAGGGCGCGGGTCGCGCGGTGTTGGAACCATCGCAGGAGGTCCAGGATGCGATGGCGCCGTGCATCCGATTCGTCCTCGTGCGACGCGCGGTAGCCGGGGATCGAATCAGCCGGGTAGTCGTCGAGGTTCTCGCAGCGCATGGTCCAGTCCGGGAACCGCCGGTAGTCGATGTCCTCTTCGACCAGGACCCGCAGCTCGCTGTGTCGGGTGTCCTCGCGCAACCGCTGCAGCACGTGGCGCACGGCCGTAGGAGGCCCTTCGATCACCTGGAAGAAGTCGTCGCCGCGCACGGCGAGCATGCCGGTGAGGCCGGAGCGTCCGTTGTTGTCGCGGGACTGCCGGAGGATCGCTTCGAGGGCGGTCTGGGTCAGCGGCGCAGCGGAGGTGCTCACGTAGGTCACGGAGAGGAACGCGGATTCGGGCTGCGTCATACTCCGTGACCTTACACGTCAGGTGTCGGATAGGGGCTCATCGCGAAGCCTGCCAGGCGCGACGGGCCACCCCGGCCGACCGGAACATCAGGATGAGCGAGCAGATCGCTCCGACGACAGTCGCCAGGAACGCCACGAGCGCGAGCATCTGGAGCAGTTCGCCGACCGATGACGACCGGCCGACGTACGGCGGGATCTCGTCGGACACGGTGTTCCCGACGCCGAAGCCGGCGACGAACATGGCCAGGAGACCGAGCCACACGAGCATGGATCCGAGTGTCGCGACGTGGACCCAGTGTGTGCCGAGCCGGCCGCGCCATCCGAAGTGGGTGAACACCAGAATGGCTGTGAGGCCGAGCAGGAACGCGATCGCGACACCGACCAGGCCGACGGTCAGGGTGGTGGGCGCGAACACCCCGTAGATCGCCTCGAGGCCGTAGGAGTCGTCCGTCATCGCGAGCGGCGCCCAGATGAGTTCCTCGATGGGAGCCAGCACCAGCATCGACGTCGCGGCGACCGCCCAGACGACGACGGCGATGCGCTGAGCGCGGAGGTCACGGCGTGCATCGGTCGTCTGCATGGACTCCACGCTAGGCGCTCCGGGTCGGTGGGACGTCACCCCGCCGACGCCTCCTCCGGTGACGGTGCGGCACCGAGCAACGCCAGTCGCTTCGCCAGGTAGGGCGCGGTGCGGCTGTCGGGGTCTGCGGCGACGGTGTCCGGGGTGCCCGCGGACACGATGCGCCCACCAGCGTCGCCGCCGGACGGTCCGAGGTCGATCACCCAGTCGGCCGCCGCGACGACGTCCATCTCGTGCTCGACCACGACGACGGTGTCGCCGGAGTCGACGAGCGCGTTCAGCTGCGCCAGCAGACGACGGACGTCGGCCGGGTGGAGGCCGGTCGTCGGCTCGTCGAGGAGGTAGAGGGTGTGACCGCGTCGCACCCGCTGAAGTTCCGTCGCGAGCTTGATGCGCTGTGCCTCACCGCCCGACAGCTCGGTGGCAGGCTGGCCGAGCCGCAGGTACCCCAGGCCGACCTCGAGCAGGGTGCGGAGGCTGCGCGCCGCCGCCGGGACGGCCGCGAGGAACTCGGCCGCCTGCTCGACGGTGAGTGCGAGGACGTCTGCGATCGACTTCCCGTCGTAGGTGACATCGAGGGTCTCGGCGTTGTACCGGGCGCCGTTGCAGGTCGGGCACTTCCCGTAGCTGCCGGGGAGGAACAGCAGTTCGACCGACACGAAGCCCTCACCGAGGCAGGTCTCGCAGCGACCTCCCGCGACGTTGAACGAGAACCGGCCGGCCGTGTAGCCGCGTTCGCGGGCGAGGTCCGTGGCGGCGAAGGCCGCGCGGACGGCGTCGAACAGTCCGGTGTAGGTCGCGAGGTTCGACCGCGGCGTTCGACCGATGGGCTTCTGGTCGACCCGGACCATGCGGTCGACGTGCTCGAGCCCTCGCACCCGACGGACGGTGAGCGTGTCGGCGTGCCCGTCCGGCACCGTCGCCTCCGCCAGGCCGGAACCCTCGGCCGCATCCGGATCGGCGGGCACCTCGTCGTCATCGTCTGCGACGTCGTCCGTCGTCCGGCCGGCTGCCCGCAGGTGGTCGCGCACGACGTCGCGGAGGACCCGGCTCACGAGGGTCGATTTGCCGGAACCGGAGACACCGGTGACGGCGACGAAGGTCCCGAGGGGGATCGAGGCGTCGACGCCGGCGAGGTTGTGGAGCGTGATGCCCTCCACCTCGAGCCAGTCGCGCGCCTCACGGAGTGCTCGTCGCTCGGGAGCCGGACCGTGCTGTTCGGGGAAGAGGAACGGGCGGGTCGCCGAGGCCTCGACCTCGGCGAGACCCTCGACGGCCCCGCTGTAGAGCACGTCGCCGCCACCCTCGCCTGCACCGGGGCCGACGTCGACGATCCAGTCCGCGTTCCGGACGACGTCCATGTTGTGCTCGACGACGTAGACCGAGTTGCCGGAGCGCTTCAGCTGCTCCAGCACCTCGAGGAGGGGCTCCGCGTCGGCCGGGTGCAGACCCGCTGACGGCTCGTCGAGGACGTAGACCACGCCGAAGAGCCCGGAGCGCAGCTGGGTCGCGAGCCGGAGCCGCTGCATCTCGCCGGGGGAGAGCGTCGTCGTCACGCGCCCGAGGCCGAGATACCCGAGTCCGAGGTCGGTGAGCACGCGGATGCGCGCGAGGAGGTCGGTCGTGATGGCGACGGCGACGTCGGTGCGCTCGCCGGACAGCGTGGTCGGGAGCGCGGGCGCCGCGTCGGTCAGCTCCGTGGTGGGCCGGATGACCTCGGCGAGCTCCGTCATCGGCAGGGCGTTGAGTTCGGCGATCGTGCGGCCGGCGAAGGTGACCGCGAGCGCCTCGCGGCGGAGTCCCGTGCCGTGGCAGAGCGGGCACGGACCCGAGCGCACGAACTGCAGCACCTTGTTCCGCATCATCTGGCTCTTGGAGTCGGAGAGGGTGTGGAAGACGTACTGCTTGGCGCTCCAGAACATCCCGTTGTACGGCTTCGCGACGCGGTCTCGTTGCGGCGTGATCTGCACGACCGGTTGCTCCTCGGTGAAGAGGATCCAGTCGCGGTCCTCCTGGTCGAGTTCCCGCCAGGGGCGGTCGACGTCGTATCCGAGGGCGATGGTGATGTCGCGGAGATTCTTCGCCTGCCAGGCGCCCGGCCACGCGGCGATCGCGCCCTCGCGGATGCTCAGCGACGGGTCGGGCACGAGAGAGTCCTCGGTGACCGTGTGCGCGACGCCGATGCCGTGGCACTCCGGGCAGGCGCCGACAGCGGTGTTGGGGGAGAAGGCGTCCGAGTCGAGCCGGGTCGTGAACCCCTCGGGGAAGGTGCCGGCGCGCGAGAAGAGCATGCGGAGCGAGTTCGAGAGGGTCGTCACCGTGCCGACGCTGGAGCGCGAGCTGGGGGCGCCGCGACGCTGCTGCAGGGCGACCGCCGGTGGCAGACCGGAGATCGAGTCGACGTGCGGGTCATGACCCTGCTGGATCAGCCGCCTGGCGTACGGTGCGACGGACTCGAGGTACCGCCGTTGTGCCTCGGTGAAGATGGTGCCGAACGCGAGCGACGACTTGCCCGAGCCGGAGACCCCGGTGAAGGCGACGATCGCATCGCGCGGCACGTCGACGTCCACGTTGCGGAGGTTGTTCTCGTTGGCTCCCCGGACGCGGACGAACGGGTCGGATGCTTCGGGGGCGTGTTCGGGCATCAGATCACCCTACGTCGCCGCGGTCTGGTGGGCGACCGGTTGACGTGCCCCGCCCGATGCGCGATGTCGGGGGTGGACGGCAGGATCGTCCTCATGAATCGTGAACGTTCCTGGCACGGCTGTGTCTTCATCGGCGTGAGCCTCGATGGTTACATCGCAAAGCCCGACGGCGACCTCGGCTGGCTCACGGAGCTCGAGCCGCGGGAGCATGCCGCGGATGCGCCGGGGGAGCACCCGGCGCTCGACTGGGATTCGTTCTTCCCGACGATCGACACCCTCGTGATGGGACGCACCACCTACGACACCGTCCTCGGCTTCGGCGAGTGGCCGTTCGAGGGCAAGCGGGTCGTCGTGCTGAGCACCACGCTCGAGGCAGGGGACGACCGCATCACGGTCGCCGGGTCGGTCGACGAAGCGGCCGCCCTGCTCGACGAGGCCGGGGCCGGCCGCGTCTACATCGACGGCGGCAGGACCATCCAGGCGTTCCTCGGTGCTGGCCTCGTCGACGAGATCACCGTGTCGGTCGCGCCGGTGCTCATCGGCTCGGGCGCCCGCCTCTTCGGCGACCTCGACGCCGACGTCCGCCTGCGACTCCGCGGCACCCACGCGACGCCCGAGGACGGGCTCGTGCGCATCACCTACGACGTGCTGCCACGCTGACCGCTCGATTCGCCCCGAATGGCCGGCCACGCTTCGTGCGTGCGACCATTCGGGGCGAATCGAGGACGGGCCGCTACAGGCCGACCCACTCCGTCTCGCCGTCGGCCAGGTGCTGGCGCTTCCAGATGGGGACGGTGCGCTTGATCTCCTCGACCAGGCGCTCGCAGGCGGCGAAAGCCTCGGCACGGTGCGCGGCGGCGACGGCGGCCACGAGGGCCAGGTCGCCGACGACGAGCGACCCGACGCGATGCGCTGCCGCCACTCGGAGGCCGGTCTCCGCGGCGACCGTCCGGCAGCAGTCCTCGAGGAATCGCTGGGCGTCGGGATGGGCCCGGTAGTCGAGGGCGTCGACCGCCTCGCCGTGGTCGTGGTCGCGCACGATGCCTCGGAAGGCGACGAGGGCGCCGTTGGCGGGCGCCGCGACGAAGTCCTCGATCGCATGCGCGTCGAGGGGCGACTCCGAGATGAGGGCGAGGACCTCGGGAACCGTCGACTCACTCATGCGCGCCACCTCCGGCGATCTGGGCGACGAGGTGGTCGAGCAGGCCGTCGAGGACGGCGAGTCCGTCCTTCACGCCACCGGTCGACCCGGGCAGGTTCACGACGACGGTGCCGCCGGAGACCCCCGCGAGCCCGCGACTGAGCGCCGCGGTCGGGGTCTTGGTCGACCCGAGGGTGCGGATCGCCTCCGCGATGCCGGGCAGCTCGCGGTCGAGGTGGGGCCGCGTCGCCTCCGGGGTGCGGTCGCTCGGCGAGAGGCCGGTGCCGCCCGTCGTGATGAGCACCGCGGGCGCGGCGTCCAGGGCTGCCGTGATCGCGAGGTGCACATCTGCGTCGGACACGACCGTCACCGCATCCACCGCGTAGTCGTGCTCGGACAACCAGGCGGAGATGCGCGGCCCCGTGAGGTCTTCGCGCGTGCCCGCCGCACCGGCGGTCGACGCGACGATGACGGCCGCGGTTCGCGGACGGACCGTTCGCGCCACAGGTGCTTCGATCGGCTCCGACGCTTCCGGCGTCCAGTTCCCGCGCTTGCCGCCGGATTTCTCCAGCAGCCGGATGTCGCCGAGGACCGATGCCGGGTCGACGGCCTTGACCATGTCGTGCAGGGTCAGGCCGGCGATCGACGCGGCCGTCAGGGCCTCCATCTCGACCCCGGTCTGGCCGGTGGTCTTCGCGGTCGCGGTGATGACGATGGAGTCCTCGGTGAAGGCGAAGTCGAGGCTCACGGACGACAGCGCGAGCTGGTGGCACAACGGGATGAGCTCGCTCGTCCGCTTGGCCCCCGCGATCCCCGCGATGCGAGCGGTCGCGATGACGTCCGCTTTCGGCAGGCCGTCCGCTTGAACGAGCGCGATCACGTCTGGTCGGGTGGTGAAGGTCGCGGTCGCCGTCGCGACCCGCTTCGTCGTGGCCTTGTCGCCGACGTCGACCATGCGTGCGCGGCCGTCGTCGTCGAGGTGTGTGAGCCCGGTCATAGTGCCCATGCTTCCACAGCGTCACCGGCGTCGAGCTCGAGCGTGTCCTCCGGGATGACGATCAGCACGTCGGAGGCCGCGAGCCCGGCGACCAGGTGCGAGCCGGGGCCCGAGACCGGTTCGACCCGACCATCGTCTCGTCGGCGTCCGCGGAGGAACTGGCGTTTGCCGGGCACCGAACGCACGGCGACCGCGAGCTCGGCCGGCACGCGCGACGCCTGCGGCAGCCCGGCGACCCGGCGGAGGACCGGAGCGACGAAGACCTCGAACGAGAGCTGGGTGCTCACCGGGTTGCCGGGGAACGCGATGATCGGGACGCCCCGGTGGGCCCCGAGCGCCTGTGGTCCGCCGGGCTGCATCGCGACCGAACCGATCCAGCCACCCAGCGGACCGAGGACGTCACGGACGACCTCGTGCTCACCCATGGAGATCCCGCCGGAGGTGAGGATGAGATCGACCTCGCCGTGGAGGTCGTCGAGCAGGGCGAGCAGGACGTCGGCATCGTCGACGACGCGCGCACGGGCGTTGACCTCGGCCCCGGCTGCGACGACGGCGGCCGCCAGCGCGGTCCCGTTGGAGTCGAAGGTCTGGCCGAGCGTCGGCGTCTCGCCGGGTTCGACGAGTTCGGCACCGGTCGTGACGATCGCGACCCGCACCCGCCGACGCACCTCGACGGTCGTGATCCCGGCCGCAGCCAACACGGCGAGGTGTCGTGAAGCGAGGCGCACGCCGGCCGGCAGCAGCTCCTCGCCGGCGCGGACGTCGCTCCCGCGTTCCCGGACGAACAGCCCCACCGGGCGCTCGCCACCGCCGCGCGCAGGACCGAGGAGGACGGTCTCGACACCGTCCGGGTCCGTCTCGACCTCGCTCTCCTCGACCGGCACGACGACGTCCGCACCCGGCGGAACGACCGCGCCCGTCATGATGCGCGCCGAGGTCCCCGCCTCGAGCGGCGCGGGGTCGATCGGGCGCGCGGCGATCTCGCCCACCACCCGCAGTCGCGTCTCATCGCCCGTGAGGTCTGCCGCCCGAACCGCGAAGCCGTCCATCTGTGAGTTGCGGAACAGCGGCAGGTCGACCGGTGACGGCACCGCCACCGCCGTCACCCGAGCTGCGGCCTCGTCGATCGGCACGTGCTCGGCGCCGGTGTCGGTCACGTCGTCGAGGAGGGCTGCGACGTCGGAGGCGTGTTGCTCGACGGTCTTCCGACTCGTGGGCGCTGGCGTCGTCATGGTGGTTCCCGTCGTCGAGGTCGGTCGGTGGGGCTGCACGGGGTGTTCGGAGCCGCGGTCAGTAGCGGGGGACGGTCGGATCCACGAGCCGCGACCACGCGTCGATGCCGCCCTCGAGATGGACGGCCGAGTAGCCGCGCTCGAGGAGCAGGCGAAGCGCGGACTCGGATCGGATGCCGTGGTGGCAGTAGACGACCACGGGCGTCTCGGGGTCGAGCCCGTGGAGCGTCTCGGGGAGCGAGCCGAGCGGCATCAGCGTCGAACCGGGCAACCGGGCGATCTCCGCCTCCCACGGCTCCCGGACGTCGAGCAGGACGGCCTCATCGTCGCTCGCCGCGAGCTGCGGTGCGGTGATCGTGCGGCCGCCGTGTCGCGGCTCGTGCGGGGCTGCCGCTGCGGCGCTCGCCGCGTCCCCTCCTGGCGTCCGATGCAGATGCTCATCGAGCGACACCTGCCGGGCGCCCGCGGGGTCGCGCTCGTACCGGAGTTCGCGGAACCCGCCGCTCAGCCCGTCGAACATCGTCACCCGGCCGAGCGAGAGGGTCCCGACCCCGGTGAGCACCTTGATCGCCTCGGTGGCCATGATGGACCCGATGACCCCGACCGTGGTGGGCAGGACGCCGCCGGCCTCGCAGGAGAGCACCGAACCGTCCGTCGGCGGGTGGGGGAAGAGGTCGCGGTAGCGCGGGCCGCGAGACGACCAGCTGAGTCCAGCCTGCCCGCCGTACTGCGAGACCGCACCCCAGACGAGTGGGACGTCGGCGAGCGTCGCGGCGTCGTCGACCAGGTAACGGGTCTCGAAGTTGTCGCTGCCGTCGATGACGAGGTCGATCTCCGCGTCGGCCAGGAGGCCCATGATCTCGCCGGGTCCGAGGCGGAGGCGGTGTCTGAGGATCGTCGCATCGGTGTTGACGGCGAGGGCGCGGTCGGCGGCGGAGTCGACCTTCGACCGGCCGACGTCCGCGGTGCTGTGGACGGTCTGCCGATGCAGGTTGCTGAGCTCGACCGTGTCGTCGTCCACCAGGTGGATCGCGCCGTCACCGGAACCGACACCGGCAGCGGCAAGCGCCGGGATGACGATGCTGCCGAGGCCGCCGGCGCCGACGATCAGCACCCGTGCGTCGGCGAGGCGCTGTTGCGCCGCTGGTCCGAACCCGGGGAGGGCGAGCTGCCTGGCGTACCGCGCGGTCGAGGACATGCGCCGATTATCCCACCGGCACCGTGCCCGCCGGCCCTCAGACCGCATCCGCTCGCGTCCGCAGGAGGCTGCAGGCGCCGCCGCGGGAAACCGACAGGAGGTGTGAAGTGGCACGACGCGTCGATCGATGCTGGGATGGACGCATGGATGACCACCTCCCCATCGTCGAGTTCGTGTTCCCCGGCCCGCTGCGGGACAGGCTGGTGGCGGCGATCGAGTCCGGCGAGAAGGCCGCGACGAGTTCCCTGGCGCACGAGTACGCGGTGGCAGGCGAGGAGTTGCCGGCGGTCGGGCAGCGCGGAATCGTCGTCGATTCCGATGGCGCTCACCGCTTCGTCATCGAGACGGTGGGTGTCGAGGTGGTACCGCTGGACGAGGTGCCGCTGGCTCACGCTCTGGCGGAGGGCGAAGGCTACGCCTCGGTCGCCGACTGGCGTGCCGGTCACGAGCGGTTCTGGACCTCACCGGAGATGCAGGCCGAACTCGGCGCCGACTTCCGCCTCGACGACGCGACGCTCGTCGTCCTCGAACGGTTCGCCCTCATCGCCCGGGACTGAGGCCGATCAGACCGGCTTGACGGGCGTGCGCAGGAGGCAGAAGGCGTTGCCCTCGGGATCGGCGAGGACGTGCCACGACTCATCGCCCGTCTGCCCGATGTCCGTCGGGCGCGCTCCGAGGGCCAACAGGCGCTCGAGTTCGGCGTCCTGGTCGCCGTCGGTCGGGCTGACGTCGATGTGGAGCTTCGACTTCGGCTGCGGCGGGTCGTCGCTGCGGCTGAGGATGATGGTCGGTTGCGACCCACCGAAGCCGTCCCGCGCTCCGATCTCCACCCCGTCCTCGTCTCGGTCGAGCACGACGAAGTCGAGGACCTCGCACCAGAAGCGGGCGAGCGCTTCCGGATCGCGGCAGTCCAGGACGAGTTCACTGATGCGGCATGACATGAGGGCACGCTACCCCGCACGCGTCGTGCAGCGGAACCCGTTGCGGATCGGCTAGGACTCGTCCCCAGCGGTCTCGGCCCAACGGGTCAGCGCGATCACGAAGCCACGGACGAGGCGGTCGAAGCTCCGGTCGAGGTCGCGGTCGAGGCCGAAGGAGCCTGCCGCCTCGAGCGAGACGAAGCCGTGCAGGGTGGAGCGGAACACGCGGATCGCGTCGATGGCGTCGTCGCCGCGGAGCTCGTAGGCCGCGAGGACGTCGCTGATGACCTGGATGGCGCCGAGCGATGCCGCCGCGTCCTCCTCATCCTCCGGCCCGGCGATCCACTGCGCGGCCGTATAGCGTGCCGGGTGCTCCAGGGCCCACTCCCGGTAGGCGCCGGCCATCACCGTGATCGCATCCGCGCCCGAACGGCCGACGGCGGCGCGCAGCAGGACGTCGCCGAGCTCGCCCTTCGCTTGGAGGGAGATGCTCCGGCGGAGTCCGGCGAGCGAGTCGAGGTGCTTGTAGAGCGAGGGCTGCCGGACGCCGAGCCGTTCGGCGAGGGCGGCGAGGGTCAGCCCCTCGAGCCCGACCTCGTCGGCGAGTTCAGCCGCTTCGTCCACCACGCGCGCGCGGCTGAGTCCCGCCCTAGGCACGGTGCAGCGCCGACTGGAGGAAGCCGAGGACGGCCTGCGAGGTGACCTCGGGCTGCTGGGCCTGCGGGTAGTGGCCGGCGTCCTCGACGAGGACGACCTCCGCCTGCAGGGTGTCGCCGATCCAGCGCGCCTCTCCTGCGGGGTCGGGGAAGTCGGGGTCCTTGGTGCCCATGATCACGAGCGTCGGAGCGCTCACGCCGGGGAGCGCAGCCTCGGCCGGGGCATGGTCGGTCTGTCTGGTCGTCTGCGAGAAGGCCTTGCCATAGGCGGGGCGACGCAGGCTCGCGAAGACGTCGGCGAGGTGGTCGTCGAAGTCGACCGGCTTCCGGCCCGCGTTCAGCGTGGGGAGGTAGGCCTTCCAGACCCGTGCGATCCACAGCGGAGCCATCATGGCGCGGAAGACCGCCTGCATGACGGCGCCCGCCTTCGGGTTGCGGACGAAGGGCCCGACGAGGACGAGACCCGACACGTCCTCCGGGTGCTCGGCGGCGACGATCACGCCCGCGCCGGCAGCGAGGGAGTTCCCGATGACGACGGCCGGGGCACCCAGGTCGCGGATGAGGGCGTGGATGTCCGAGGCGGTCGCGACGTCGCCGTACGAGGAGAACGTCGTGTCGCTGTCGCCGTGACCACGGAGGTCGGTGGAGGCGACGCGGTACCCGGCCTGGACGAGCGCGGGAGCGAGGAAGCGGTAGGAGGAGCGGAGCTCGCCCATTCCCGGGACGAGGACGACGAGCGGGCCGTCTCCCTGGATCTCGTAGGCGATCTTGCCCTCGGGACGGTCGAGGTAGCGGGTGGCAGGCCCTGACGATGCCGGGTTCGTGTTCATGAAGCTAGTCTGCATCGCCGTTTGGCTAATGTCAATAGCTTTGATGGATCGGCTGTCGAAGCAATCTCATCGACTCGGCGCTGGCGCCGCGCACTGGCGCCGATACTCGGCGACCGTGTCGACCTTCGGCAGGATGAGGAGCAGAGCCAGGTAGACGAGGCCGGCGGTCCCGCCCGTGAAGAGGAGGAGGAAGAGGGCGACGGTGCGGACCCAGTCCACGCGGAAGTCGCCGTACGCGGCGATGCCGGCGCACAGGCCGCCGAACCAGCTCCCCTCCCCGATGCGACAGAAGAATCGACCGCGAGCGGGATAGGCGAGGATCCGGATCGGCGGTGCTTCCTGCTCGACGGAGCCCGTCTCCGCGAGGATCATCGCGAGCTGCTCGTCGTCGATCGCGGCGCCAGGGGTTGCCGGCATCGATCGCAGGCGGTCTCCGAGTGTCGTCTCGAGGTCGCGTACGGTCTCGTCCGCATCGGGGTCGGTGCCGAGTGCGGCGCGGGTGTTCGACAGGTAGCGGAGCAGGTGGGCGTGGGCGGCGGCCGTCAGCGGGATCGTCTCCGCATGCCCACTCAGGCTCATGTGGTGGATCTGTTCCATGTCAGTGTCCGATCGTCGTGATCATGTCGGTGAGGGAGGACCAATAGGTGCGGAAGTCCAGGAGCTGCACTCGTCCGGCCTCGGTCAGGGAGAGGTACTTGCGAGGTGGACCGGACGTGGACTCCTGCCAGTCGTGTGCCAGGAGGTCTTCGCGTCGGAGCTTGTTCAGGAGGGGATAGAGCGTGGCTTCCTGGACGGGGAAGCCGGCTTCGCGGAGCGCCGTCGCGATCTCGCCCGCGTAGCGTCGCTGATGCTCGACCGAAGCGAGCACGAGCGGTTCGAGCATGCCTCGGCGGAGTGCCGCGAGCTTGCTATCTGGTTCCATGCCGGTACTGTAACACGACTCGGTACCGTGCGAGATTCGATCAGTCGAGGTCCGTCCACCAGCGGACGCCGTCGAGGGTGACGCGCGTGGTCTCCTCGTGATGGAGGACGACGAGCAGGACGTCGTCGCAGTGCCGACAGCGAACCACCCAAGCGTCTGGGGTGCCGAACACCAGCTCCGCGGCGAGGGGCGAGACGTCGCGGCACCCGAGGCACTGCGACATCGTCCCGCTCGGGTCGGTGCCGGTCAGTTCCGACAGGGTTCCGGCGAGGACGTTCCCGTCCAGATGCGAGGTCATCACGCGCCTCCGAACCGCTCGGTCTTGATGCGGGCGGGATCATGGCCGATCGCGACCAGGGTGTCGGCGACCGCCTCGACGAAGCCGGTCGGTCCGCAGACGAACACCGATGGGGCCTCGCCGCCGGTGGACTCGAGCGCCTGCAGGTCGGCCGCGACCAGACGGCCGGCGGGACGAGGCCAGCCGTCGGGTG
The DNA here is from genome assembly GCF_014841395.1 of Plantibacter sp. CFBP 13570. NCBI lineage: Bacteria > Bacillati > Actinomycetota > Actinomycetes > Micrococcales > Microbacteriaceae > Plantibacter > Plantibacter sp. CFBP 13570. The sequence continues at coordinate 69,146 of NZ_JACYTW010000006.1, forward strand.
CTCGCCGGGTGTAGATCCAGGTGACCTCGACCCCGGTCGCCGCAGCGAGCTCGTCGGCGAAGAAGGCGTCCTGCGGTGAGCGGACCGAGTACACGAGTCGGAACGGCGTCGTGCTCCCGGCCGCCTCGTGCGCTCGCACCATCGCCATGAGCGGCACGATGCCCGAACCTCCGCCGATCAGGAGGACCGGCTCCGTGTCCTCAGGGCGCCAGACGAACCAGCCGCCCAGTGGTCCACGCACCTCGACCTGGTCGCCGACCTCGATCGCGTCGACGAGGAAGGGTGAGACCTCGCCGTCGGGGACCCGGTCGACGGCGATCTCGATGCGGTCACCGGCGTCCGCAGAGGCGATCGAGTAGGAGCGCACCGCCTGGTAGCCGTCGGGCGCCGTGAGGCGGACGTCGGCGTGCTGCCCGGCCAGGTTCCCGCCCCAGCCGGGGGCGTCCAGGATGAGGCTCCGCCCCGATGGGGTCAGCTGCGTCGCCGTGACCACGGTTGCCGCCTTCCAGACGTCGACATGGCCCGTGCGCCTCACGAGTACCGCTGTTCGAGCCAGGGGTCACCGTAGGCGTGATAGCCGTTCTGCTCCCAGAACCCCGGTTCGTCGTCCTGCTGCATGACGAGGCCGCGGATCCACTTCGCGCTCTTCCAGAAGTAGAGGTGCGGGATGAGGAGTCGTGCCGGGCCGCCGTGCTCCGCGGCGAGCGGCTCGCCGTCGAAGCCGGTGGCGATCCAGGCCTTGCCGTCCAGGAGGTCGTCGAGTGGGACGTTGGTCGTGTAACCGCCGTAGGAGTGGGCCATCACGAAGTCGTAGCCGCTCTCGACCTCGGCGAAGAGCGTGTCGAGGGAGACGCCCTGCCAGCTCGTGCCGAGCTTCGTCCAGCGGGTCACGCAGTGGATGTCGCGGGTGATGTCGTCCTGCTGGAGGGCCTGCATGGCCGCCCAGTCCCAGCGGTGGGTCTCCCCCGCCTCCGTGCGGATCTGGAACTCCCACTCATCGGTGTCGATCCGCGGCGTGGGTCCGGCGGACAGGACGGGGAAGTCCTCGGTGAGGAACTGGCCGGGCGGGAGTCGGTCGTCCTGCTCCCGTGCCCGTCCTCCGAAACCGCGTGTGAACACCGCCATGTCGACCTCCTCAGGATGGTCATCACCCTAGTGAGCAGGTGTCGGTGAAGCCAGGCCCTCCTGGGGTCACCAAGTGGTTCCGGCCTCGCTCAGCCGGTGATGAGGTTCGACAGCGCGTCGATCGAGTGGACGACGGCGAGGGCGCCGGTGGCCTCCGCCGGCGAGCCGTAGCCCCACTCGACGAGGATCGTCGGGATCCCGTGCGCCGCTGCGCCCTCGATGTCGTGGAGGCGGTCGCCGACCAGTACGGTGCGGGACGTGTCGACGCCGGCGGCCGTGAGACGCCGGAGGGCCTCGCCGACGACGTCGGCCTTGCTGCTGCGGACCTCGTCCTCGGAGGCGCCCGTGACGACGGTGAAGTACTGGCTCAGGCCGAAGTGGTCGAGGATCGTGTTCGCCTGCGACTCGGGCTTCGAGGTCGCGAGCCCGATCGGGATCCCGGCCTCGGAGATGCGCGCGAGCAGCCCGGCGACGCCTGGGAACACCGCTGTGCCGACCTCGGCGCCCTCGATGGCGACCTGGCGACGGTACTCGGTGAGGGCGAGCTGCGACTGCAGGGGGTCCATGTCCGCGAAGTCGCGGAAGGAGTCGAGTAGCGGCGGCCCGACCCAACGCAGCAGCGATTCGTCGGACGGGACGACGGCACCGACGTTCGCCAGGGTCGTCTTCATGCGCGAGATGATGCCGGGCGCCGAGTCCACGATCGTGCCGTCGAGGTCGAACAGCACGCAGGACCAGCTGCGGTGGAAGGACACGGTCGTACTCGCGAGGTAGAGATCGGTCACACGCTCCATCCTAGGGCGACCCCTCCCGTGGGGAAGGGTTGTCAACCGGTTGCCAGAGCCGTAGGCTGACAGGGCCGGCAGCCCGACTGTCTGGTTCCCGATGACGAGAACGAACGCGAAGGCGGAAGCGCACGTGAATGCACAACACCCGGTGAGCTGGACCCTGTCGGGCTTCGGCGACGAGATCGACGCCGACCCGACGACGCAGATCGCCGTGCTGGAGGCGCTCGGTGCATCGCACATCGAGGTCCGGAGCGCGTGGGGCGTCAACATCATCGACCTCGACGCCGACCAGCTCGCCCGACTCGGTGCGCAGCTGCAGCGGTCGGGCATGGGTGTGTCCGCCATCGGATCGCCGATCGGCAAGGTCGACGTGGCCCTCGACGCCGAGCTGGAGGTCGCCCGACTCGCGCGCGCGATCGCCGCTGCACACGCCCTCGGGACCCCGAACATCCGCATCTTCTCCTTCTTCCGGGGCGCGGGCGTGCCGGTGGAGGCCACCCGCGACGACGTCCTGGTCCGCATGCGCCTGCTCGCCGATCTGGCCGAGCGTGAGGGGGTCGTGCTCCTGCACGAGAACGAGAAGGACATCTACGGCGACGTCCCGGAGCGCATCCTCGACCTCGTCGAGTCCGTCGGATCACCCGCGCTGCGGCTCGCCTGGGACAACGCGAACTTCGTCCAGGTGGGCGTCGCGCCGTTCGACGACGGCTACGCGATGCTGCGTCCGTACGTCGACTACCTGCAGGTCAAGGACGCGGTCGCCGAGAGCGGCCAGGTCGTGCCGTCCGGCGAGGGCGACGGGCAACTGCGTGAAACGCTCATGGCATTGCGCGACGACGGCTACGCCGGGTTCGCCTCGCTCGAGCCGCACCTCGCCGACACCCACGCGCTCGGTGGCTTCTCGGGTCCCGCCTCGTTCGGCGTGGCCGCCCGGGCCTTCCGGAGGCTCACCGACGAGCTGGGGATCGAGCTGCGATGAGCCGCGTGCCCGCACCCGTCCTCCGCCGCGTCGCCGTGATCGGGTGCGGCGACATCTCCGCACTCCATCTCGCCGCGATCGGGACGGTCCCCGGTGCGCAGCTCGTGGCGGTGTGCGACGTCGACGCCGGCCGGCTCGATGCGGCGAGGGCTGCGACGGGTGTCCCGGGCTTCACTGACCTCGATCGACTGTTCGACGAGGCGCGACCCGACGTCGTCCACATCTGCACCCCGCACCACCTGCACGCCGACCAGGCGATCCGGGCGCTCGAGCGCGGGATCGACGTCATCCTCGAGAAACCACTCGCCCACACGCGCGAGGAGGCCGGACGGCTCCTGGCCGCGGCGGAGCACAGCCGAGCGAAGATCGCGGTGTGTTTCCAGAACCGCTACAACCAGCCTGCGGAGCGCGCGAAGGAACTCCTCGACTCGGGTGAGCTCGGCGCCGTGCTCGGCGCCTCGGCGGTCGTGCCGTGGCATCGGACGGCGGCCTACTACGAGGATCGCCCGTGGCGCGGTCGCTGGGAGACCGGCGGCGGCGGACTCCTCATGAACCAGGCGATCCACACGATCGACCTCGTGCAGTGGTTGGTCGGCGACCCGATCGAGGCGACGGGGTCGATCGCCACTCGCGCGCTCGCCGAGGTGATCGAGGTCGAGGACACGGCCGAGCTGCGCATCGTGCACGCGGGTGGCGCGACGAGCACGGTCTACGCGACGGTCGCCGGGGTCGCGAACCTGCCCGTGACGATCGACGTCGTCTGCGAGCGGGGCACGCTGAGCCTCGGCGCCGAACTCACCGCCCGCTTCGCCGACGGGCGCGTCGAGACCACCGTCGAGCGCGTGACGGCCAGCGGAGCGCGTGCCTACTGGGGCGTCTCCCATGAACGGCTGATCCAGGACTTCTACGCGGGGCTCGACGAGCCGGGCGCCTTCTGGCTCCACCCCGCCGAAGCACGCAAGGCGTTCGACGTGATCCAGGACGTCTACGACGCGGCGATCCCCGAGCGACGGTCGTCGATCCTCGCCGCGCAGCTCGGCGCTCGCTGAGCCACCACCCGTTGCAGGCGGCGACGCCTCAGGACGCTGCGGTCCGCCTGACGAGCCGCAGCGCTCCGTCCGGGTCGGGGAACCGCTCCAGGTCGCGGACCGCCGCCTCCAGGACGGTGTCGAGGTGCTGGGACGCGAGGCTGACGCCACCCATCGCCACCGCCTCGGAACCGAGCGAGGAGACGACCACGTCCGGTGGCAGCGGGCAGATCTCGCCGAGGGTGCTGATGAACCGCGGTAGGAAGACGTCCGCGCCCGGAGCGCTTCCGCCGCCGACCACGAGGAGTTCCGGATCGAGTGCGAGGACCATGGCCGCCGCGCCGGTGGCCAGGTCGTCCGCGAACTCGTCCATCACCGCCAGGGCGATCCGATCACCGGCGCGAGCCGCATCGAAGATCTCCTCGCGGGACGGCCGTGGTGAGCCGAGGACCGACTCGCCGTACCGCTCGTTCAGACGTGACCACCGGAGTTCGGGCATCTCGCCGACGATCCCTGCCGCACCGTGTACGCCGCGATGCACCTTCCCGTCGACGATGGAGGCCGCGCTGGTGCGCACGCCGCAGAGGAGGTAGACGACGTCGCGGTGGCCCTGTGCCGCGCCGACGGTCAGTTCCGCGCGGGCGCCGAGCGCGACGTCGCCCTCCACCAGGACGGCTCCGTCGAACTCCCGCTCGAACCGCTCGCGCAGGTTCAGCCCGACCCAGTCCGGCAGCCCCGTCCCGCCGAAGTGCAGCACCTCGCCGTCCCGGCCGATCGCGCCCGGGGATCCCACGGCGACGATCCACACCGACCCGCGGGTGAGGTCGAGGGTGCTGAGCGCCGCATCGCCGGTCGCCAGCGCCAGGGTGATGCGCTCGGTCGCGCCCGTGTCCTCGGGCAGGCGAGCCGTGCGCTGGCCCAGGACGGCACCGGCGAGGTCGGTCACGACGGCGTGGATGTGGTTCGCGCCGATGTCGAGCGACAGGAGATGGCCGAGTCCGGCCCGCACGCTGAAGGCGGTGGCGGGTCTGCCGATCCGGGACGCCGAGGCGCGTTCGGCTGATTCGAGCCAGCCCATCGCGACGAGGTCCGTGACGATCGCGTCGATGGCCGTCCGAGACAGCCCGGACGCGTTCGCCAGCTCCCGCAGGGTGAGCGGCTGCGGGAGCAGGGCGCGCAGCACACCGAGCGAGTTCATCCTCCGGAGCAACGAACGACTGCCCATCGATCCGCCGGACGGCTCCACCATCGCCTCTCGAGGCATTCCCATTCCCCTCTTGCGACTTTTCACGGCACGTTGCAGTATTAACTCCGCCTCCTCGACTCTACCCGCGGCAGCCCCGTGGTGGCAGTCGGGAAACCCGCGTCGATTCCGAGCGCGCACCCACCCAGAGAGAAAGCCGGCCATGCTGCACACCTTCACCTTCGGTGACCTCCGCATCCCCGCGAACCTCGCCGGCGAACCGACGGCCACGAGCACGGGGTTCGTCGTGCCCGCCGGTCCGGTCGCGCTCCTCCACCCCTTCGGCGACACCGGCTTCTACCGGCACGGCTGGAACTCGTGGAGCCCGAGCGGGTGGACCACCACCGACGGCGAGACCATCGGCATCAAGGACAGCCCCGACCGGCTGCTCACCGCCGACGACGCGGTCAACGAGACCCCGCACCTCCACTCCGGCAGTGGCGTCGGGGCCATCACGGGACCGGACGGCACCGTGCTGCTCATCGGGACCCTCGGGCTCGGCAACCCCCGGGTCGGTGCCGACCGCAACACGATGTGGGCGCGGAGCGAGACCGACGAAGCCGAGTGGTTCGTCACGTTCGGACCGGAGCAGCAGGCTTTCGCCGATTACGCTGCCATCCTGTCCGAACGGCTCGGGCGGCGCTCACAGCGCGCCGGTCGCGTCTGGAGCAGTTGGTACTCCTACTACGAGGGCATCGACGAGGAGCTGGTCACCCGCACCGTCGCCGACCTCACCGGGTACCCCTTCGACGTGTTCCAGCTCGACGACGGCTGGGAGCCGATCGTGGGCGACTGGACGGCCGGTCCGGACTTCCCGTCCGGCATGCAGGCGACCGCCGGTCGCATCGCCGAAGCCGGGTTCCGCCCGGGGCTCTGGCTCGCCCCCATGATCGCGCTTCCCGAGTCCACGATCGCGCGGGAGCGCCCCGACCTCCTCGTGCAGGACGACGCCGGGCGCCCGCTGGCGACCGGCTACAACTGGAACTCCCACTACTACTCGCTCGACACCACGCAGCGGGAGGTGCAGGACCACCTCCGCGAGGTCTTCGAGCGCGTCACCGGGTGGGGCTTCAGCTACCTCAAGCTCGACTTCATGTACGCGGGGGCCGTGACCGGTCGGCGGCACCAGGACGTCCACCGCGAGACCGCCTACCGGGATGCGATCTCGTTCATCAGGGAGACGGTCGGCGACGACGTGTACCTGCTCGGCTGCGGCGTCCCGATGATCCCGTCCATCGGGGTGTTCGACGGCGCGCGCGTGGGGCCGGATGTCGGTCCGTTCTGGGACAACGCCGAACGGGTCGGCGACCCGTCGGGCGTCGGGGCGTGGAACTCCATCGTCGACTCCGTCAACCGCGTCTGGCTCAAGGACGTCTACGAGGTCGACCCCGACGCCGTCTACTTCCGCAGCGCCCGGAACCTCCTCGACCCCGTCGAACGTCGCATGCTCCAGGACGTCGCCGCCATCCTCGAGTTCAAGTCGACCTCCGACCCGGTGGTCTGGCTGCACGAGAGCGAACGCGCCGAACTCCGCCAGTACCTCACGGAGACGCCGACGGTCGAGCAGACGGGGCGGTTCACCTTCCGGCTCGACGGCCGGGAGGTCGACCTGACGGCCGTCGTGGCGGGAGAGGCCCGCTCCGACACCTCGTACATCGGGTGACGCCTGGCGCTCGGCGGCGAACCGGCGTTATCCGATAAACGAACGCCGACCGCCCGGAAGTGGAGCTTTGGCACAGTCGTGGGATTCTGAGCAGGATGAGCGTGAATGCTGGGCCCGCGGAGCGGTTCGAGGCCGCGGGGGGCGACGTCGACGACGCGCGCGAGCTCTACCGCGAGGCGTACCAGATCGGCGGGATCACCGTCGAGCCGACGGCCACCGACTTCGGATACCGCTTCACGTCCATCGGCGACGCCGACCTCGCGCTGCGCGCATCGCAGGTCGAGGGCCGGATCACGGGCGCTTCCTTCACCCAGGACGAGTACGTGGTGACCTGGCTCACGCGTGGCGAGGGCGTGATGGACCTGCTCGGCTCGCCGATGAAGCTCCACCCTGGCGTGCCCTCGATGTTCGCGAATGACCGGCCCGCGCAGTTCGATCTCATCGACTATCGGCTCAACATGATGCACTTCGGCGGTGCGTACTTGGAAGGCGTCGCGGCGGACACCGAGGGGTCGGTGGGTCCGATCCGGTTCGACACGACTTTCCGCCCGTCGGGCGACGCCCTGCGGCGTTGGACCGAGACGGTGGCGACCGTCGCGCGCGTGATCTACGACGACGGGAGTTCCGCGGTGCTGCGCGCCGAGGCGAACCGAGCGGCCGCCGTCACGTTGCTCGAGGTCTTCCCGCATCTCGCTCTGCAGCCACGGACCGATCTGGCGGTTCCTCCGAGCAGCAAGGCCCGCGCCGCCGTCGAGTTCATGGTCGCGAACGCCCACCGACCTTTGGGTACCGACGAGGTCGCCGCTGCCGCGGGGATCAGCCTGCGCAGTCTGCAGGCGGCGTTCCGCCGCGAGTACGAGGTCACCGCCACCGACTACCTGCGGTCGATCCGCCTCGATCGTGTCCGACAGGAGTTGCGGGATGCGGAACCGGGCCTCGCGACGGTCGCCGAGGTCGCCAGGCGGTGGGGGTTCACCCACCTCGGGCGGTTCGCCGCGTCGTACACGACCCGCTTCGGCGAGTATCCGAGTGTGACCCTCGCGTCGAGCCGCGGCGCAACCCACCCGCGTTCCCTAGGCTGAGGCCATGACGCGATCCACGGTGAACGACCCGCACGCTCCGAAGCCCGTCGGGCCGTATTCGCATGCCGCGGTCGCCCCGACCGGAGCGCTGTACCTGTCCGGGCAGACGCCCATCGATCCGGTGACCGGAGCCCTCGTCAACGGTGATGTCGCTGAGCAGACCCGCCGGGTGTTCGCCAACCTCGAGTCGGTGCTGACGGCGGCCGGTCGTGGGTTCGCCGACGTGGTCAAGGTGAACGTCTACCTCGTCGACATGGCCGACTTCGCGTCGATGAACAGCGTCTACGAGACGGTCTTCTCGGCACCCTACCCTGCGCGCACCACGGTCGCGGTCGTCGGGCTGCCGCTCGGCGCGCGCGTCGAGATCGAACTGGTCGCCTGAGACCACGCGAGGGGCGGCCCTACTTGTCCCAGGCCGCGGTCGGCGGCAGGCAGCGCGCTGTGCGCTCCTCGTTCAGCAGCTCCTCGATGAGCGGGGACTTCGCCGCCGTGTAGGCGCGGCCGTCGTCGGTCCTGGCGAGCTCCAGCTTGAGCTCCTGGTAGCGGCGCCGAGCGGATGCGTCGTGCAGCAGCTTGTCCCGGAACAGCCGCTGGTTGCAGTGCTCCCACACGTCTGAGCCGAACACGTGGAGGATGTGCGTGCGACGGACTCCGTCCGAGCGGACGTACACGGCATGCGTCTTCGGTCCGGCGGCGTTCGGCTCGTACCCGAGCCCGGCCAGGAGTGGTCCGAGGGCGAACGGGTCGACGGTTGCCGTCGCTCTCGCGGCGAGGTCGATGATCGGCTTGGCGACGAGACCAGGGACGGCGGTGCTCCCGATGTGCTCGATCGCGTCGACACGTTCATCGAGGACGTCCGAGAGTCGCGCCGCCTCGTGTCGGAACGCCGTCGCCCACGCCGTCCGGTGCGGGCTCAGCTCGATCATCGGATCGAGCGTACCCCGCGGTCGGTCCCCGGGCGAGGGACCGTCCCGGTCCCTGAGCCTGTCGAAGGGCTGGGTGACGCCCCCACTCAGTCCGTGGTCGGCGGCGGGGCGGTCGACTCGCGCATGATGAGCGTGGTCGCGAGGTCGGTGATGGTCGGGACCTCGGTGCCCCCGAGGTGCGCGAAGAGGGTCTGCACGGCGTAGGAACCGGAGGCGATGTGCGGGCTGCGGATCGAGGTGAGTGCCGGTGTCGTGAAGTCCGAGCCGAAGATGTCGTCGAAGCCGATGAGGCTCAGCTGGGTGGGCATCTCGACACCACGTGAGCGCAGCTCCAGCATGATGCCGATGGCCAGGAGGTCGTTGTAGGCGAGGACCGCGGTGGCACCCGTCTCGAGCACGGCCGTAGCCGCCGCCCTGCCCGCCGCCATGTCGGGCTGCGTCGACGGCACCCGCACCGTCTCGATGCCGCGTTCGGCGCACAGCTCCCGCGTCCGGCTCCACCGATGCCGCGACATCCAGGACCGACCGGGGCCGGAGACGAACGCGAGGCGGCGGTGTCCGAGGGCTGCGAGGTGGTCGATCGCCGCGGTGAGGCCGGGGTCGATGTCGGCGACGATGCTGTCGACGTCGTCGACGTGACGGTTGATCACGACGACGGGCTTCTCCTGGCCCAGCGCACGGACGTCGTCGGGCAGGAGCCTCGAGGTCGCGAGGATGAGACCGTCGACCGACGGCATAAGCCGCCTGGCGGTCAGCAGCTCCATCTCCGCCGATTCCTTGAACTCCGCGAGCACGAGCGTGTAGTTGCGTTCGGCGGCCTCGCGCTCCGCGCCGCGGACGACGTCGAAGAACATCGGGTTCGTGATGTCGGCGACGATGAGACCGAGCGTGCCGGTGCGCCCGGTGGGGAGCGCCCGGGCGGCGGGGTTCGCCACGTAGTTGAGCTGCTTCGCGGCGTCGTGGATCTTCTGCGCCGTCTTCTCGTTGATGCGGCCGGGGCGACTCAGCGCCCGCGACACGGTCGATGGGTTGACGCCGGCGAGCTGCGCGATGTCGTAGATCGTCGCGGCACGTTTCGTCTTCGCGGCCCCTGCCGTGGGTTCGGGCGTTCCGGGCTCGGGAGCGACCGTCTCCGCGGATGCGTCAGAGGTGCTCATGGGGCCCGCTCCTCTCGATCGCCGCCCTCGGCGACCTGAGCCATCGTACTGCCGCGGCCTCCGCGGGAGGGCTCAGGCCGGCCGGGTCAGCGGGTCGCGACATCGAGCGCGTGGTTGGCCCACTCGTACGACAGGCGGTGCGACTCGTAGACGCTCTCGACGCTCGGGAAGTCGACCTCGATCATGTAGTCGCCGTCGTAGTCCGCGGGCATCGCTGCGACGATCGCGTCGAAGTCGAGCACGCCGAGCCCGGGTTCCGCCCACAGCCGCTTCGTCTGCGACGTCTCGTGGTAGCTCAGTGCGCCGTCCGCCGCGCCGTCGAGGTGATCGGCGTAGACGTCCTTGATGTGGATGCCGCCGACGCGGTCGCGGTAGTCGGTGATCATGGCGACCGGGTCCGCTCCCGCCCAGCGGAGGTGTCCGGTGTCGGGCCCGAACCCGATGAGGTCCGGTCCGAGGGTGTCGAGCAGACTGCGGATCTCGTGCTCGGTCTCGAAGACGCCACCGACGTGCGAATGGTGCAGGGGGCGGATCCCCTCGGCGAGCAGGACCTCGCAGGTCCGGCCGGCGTTCTCGATGGCCAGGTCGAGACGCTCCTGGGAGAAGTCGGCGCCGATCGCCGGCGCCGCCATGCGCGCCGGGATCGCCATCGAGGAGATCATCGTCCGGTCGAGTCCGAGGGAGGCCTGGGCCGCCCCGAACGCCTTCGCCGCCTCGAGGACCTCGGCAAGGACGACCGTCTCGTCGAACGCGCTGCTGAACAGGCTGAGCGATGGTGCGAGGCCGTAGCCGCCGATCCACGTGCGGTACTCGTCCGCGGTCATGCCCTCGGGGATGTCGGCCTTCACCGCGGTGAACCCGATGCGCTGGAAGTCGGCGAAGGCCTCCTCGAACACCTCGCGGGTCTTGCCTCGCGCACTCCAGTACGGGATGGGGTTCGCCGCCACTCGGTTCGTCTGCTGCGCGCTCATCGGGCCACCGCCGCTACGGCGTCGAGCCGGACCGGCTGGCCCGTGCGTGCGGATTCGTAGAGCCCGGTGATGATCGAGATCGCCTGGCGGTTCTCGGCCAGCGTCACGCGGAGCGGCTCCTCCCCGCGGATCGCGGCGAGCACGTTCCGGTACTGGTGCAGGTGCGCGTCCGACATCTGTCCGGCGACGCTCGAGCCCGCCTGCGTCTCGTCGGCGAACTGCGCCGCCTGGTTCGTGTCCTTGCCCTGCGAGCCGAAGAAGGCCTCTGCGCGCTCCATCCCCGCGGGGGTGGAGTGGAAGTACGTCAGCTGGTCGTTCTCGATGACCGCCGAGCCGCGGTCGCCGTGGACCTGCAGCCGCGCGACGAGGCCCGGGTAGACGGCCGTCGAGCCGTGGATGACACCGAGCGCGCCGGATGCGAAGCGGACGACACCGACCGCGACGTCCTCGGTCTCGATGCGCTCGTGGGCGAGGAGCGCGGTGTAGCCGAAGACCTCGACGGGGCGTCCGAGGAGGGCGACCAGCAGGTCGACCGTGTGCACGCCCTGGTTCATGAGCGCGCCGCCGCCGTCGAGCGCCCAGGTGCCGCGCCAGTCGCCGGAGTCGTAGTAGCTCTGCCCGCGCCACCAGTCGACCGAGGCGATGCCCGAGGTGATGCGCCCGAGGTCTCCGCGCTCGGCTGCGGCGAGGACGATCTCCGTCGAGGGGTCGAAGCGGTGCTGGGAGATGACGGTCACGACGGTGCCGGCGCGCTCCTGGGCGGCGATGATGTCGTCCGTCCGCGAGACGGTGACGTCGGCCGGCTTCTCGATGATGACGTGCTTGCCGGCCTCGAGTGCCTCGATGGCGAGGTCGGCGTGTAGACCGGTGGGGGTGCAGACGACGACGATGTCGGGGTCGGTCTGCTCCAGCGCCTCCGCGAGGGTCGTGAACGCCCGTCCGCCGCGCTCGGCGACGAGGGCCTCCGCCTTCGCGAGCTCCGGGTCGGCGACGGCGACGAGTTCCAACTCGTCGCGCAGCTGGTCGATGACGATGCCGTGCTGCTTCGAGATGATGCCGGCGCCGGCGATGGCGATGCGGTGCGGTCGGGACATGCGGGGGTTCGCTCCAGTTCTGTGCGTGGGGTGCGTCGGTGTCCGTGCCGGCTCAGGCGAGCTGACGGAGGTGCGCGAGGGCGGCCTCGAGCTCCGGTTCGAAGTCCTCGAAGAGGCACTCGACGGTGATGGGGCCGTCGTAGCCGCCGTCTCGGAGGGCCGTGATGAATTCGGTGAGTGGCCAGTCGCCCTGGCCGGGCGGCCGTCGTCCGGCATCGGCGATGTGGGCGTGTCCGATGCGGGCGCCGAGGGCCTGGACGACGGCGAACGGCTCCTCCTCCAGCATGATGTGGAAGAGGTCGGCGACGACGGGCACACGGTCGATCCCGAACTCGTCGAGGAAGGCGACCGTCTCCTCGAGCGAGTTGAGCAGGTTCGTCTCGTCACGGTTCAGCGGCTCGAGGACGATCTGCAGTCCGTTCCGCTCCGCCGCGTCGCGCGTCTCGACGACGACCTCTGCGAACCTCGCGCGGGCGGCCGCGACGTCCACCCCGGTGGGGATGGTGCGCGCCGTACCGCTCCCGAACACGATCTTCGCGCCGGGCTCCGAGACCGAACCGATGATCGGCATGACGGCGTCGAGGTACGCGGTGACGCGTTCCGTCGGGAAGCCGGGGTCGGCGAGCGACAGGTCGCCGGGGAACAGGATCGCGAACGAGCCGCGTCGGACGCTCACGTCGTAGTCGGGGTGGCGCGTCCACCCGGCTCCGTCGGCGACGACGAGGTTGCCGACGATGGTCGGTTCCGCGTAGTCGGCTCCGGACGCGAACGCGCCGGGGATGCGTTCGGAGGGGACGATCACGCCGTACCCGGTGAGCGGGTGCCGCTGGGCCGTCGGGTTCGTGTCGGACATGTGGTTCCGTTCCGTCGTCGGTGGGATGGTCATCGCTACTTCAGGCTCCCCGAGATGAGGTCGAGGCGCCAGAACCGCTGGAGGACGAGCACGAAGATCACCACGGGGATGACGGCGATGAGCGCCCCGGCGATGGCGACCGAGTAGAGCACCGGTTCGCTACCGCCACGGTTGAGCATGAGGAACATGGCGACCGTGATGGGCGACAGCTCCGACTTCGACTGCATGATGTACGGCAGCAGGAAGTTGTTCCAGGCGCCGATGAACTGCAACAGGAACACGGTCACGAGGCCGGGGAACAAGAGCGGCAGGCCGATCGAGACGAAGGTGCGTCCCTCGTTCGACCCGTCCACGCGTGCCGCCTCGAGGAGTTCCTGCGGCACCGAGCCCCGCGCGAACACGTAGGAGAGGTAGATCCCGAACGGGGTGATCGAGATCGGGATGAGCACCGCCCAGTAGGTGTTCGTGAGGTTCAGCTGCGCGAAGAGCATGTACTGCGGGATCGCGAGCGTGATCGTCGGGAGGAGCACGCCGGCGAGCAGTCCCACCATGACGGCCTTCTTGCCCGGGAACCGGTAGAGCGCGAGCGCGTAGCCGGCGGCGGCGGAGACGGCGGTCGACAGGAGTGCGCCGCCGATCGAGTAGATGAAGCTGTTGCCCAGCCAGCGCGCGAAGGAGCCGTTCTCGTACGCGAACAGGTCGGTCATGTTGTCGACGAGGCTCGACCCGAAGGTGAACGCGCTCGTGGAGAACAGCTCGCCGGTGCTCTTCGTGGCGGCGAACACGACCCACACCATCGGGAGCAGGAAGTAGAGGACGGCGATCAGGAGGACGATTGTCGGGAGGATCCCGCCGAGCTTGTGGACGAGGCTGACGGACTCCTTCGGCTTGCGGATGCGGCCGCGATCGGCGCGGACGACGGTCTCGTGAGCTCGACGGTCCTCCTCCGCGCGTTCCGCGGTGCGTGCGGTGGTGGTCATGCGTTCCTCCGAGCTGCGAGGCGTTGCCCGCCGAGCACCAGGAGCGACAGCAGCACCGTGGCGAGGGCGAGGATGATGGATGCCGCCGACGCCGAGTTGAGGTCGTCGTGGGCGAAGGCGTCCCGGTACACCCGCATCAACGGGAAGTAGGTCGAGCTGATGGCCGGGGTGAGGCTCGAGAGCATCTGTGGCTCGCTGTACACCTGGAGTGCGCCGATGATCGAGAAGAGTCCGGTGAGGATCGTGGCAGGCACGATGTGGGGCAGCTTGATGTACCAGGCGATGCGCGGTTCGTTGCAGCCGTCGATCCTGGCGGCGTCGATCTGTTCCTTCGGCAACGACTGCAGCGAGGTGTAGAGGATGATCGTGTTGAAGCCGATCCCGCCCCACAGCACGACGTTGATGATCGCCGTCATGACGAGGTCGCCGCGCAGCAATGTCGGGAACTCCAGGCCGAAGGTCTCGGCGAGCTGGTAGATCGGGCTGATCTCGGGCACGTACAGGAACCCCCACATGAGCGCCGCGATGACGCTCGGCACGCCGTACGGCAGGAAGATCGCCATCCGGCTGAAGGCGCGGAGGTGGGCTCTCGGGAGGTCGAGCAGCAGCGCGAACAGCATCGCCGTGAGCATCATGATCGGCACGAGGAAGAGCGCGTACACGGCGAGGTTGCCGAGGCTCGTCCAGAACGTCGGGTCCTGGAGCACCTTGGTGTAGTTGCCGAGGCCGACGAACACCTCCTCGCGCACGCCGTAGGCGCTCGCGCCGGCCGCGGTGCCCATGAGGCTGAGGCTCCCGGAGTACACGATCGGGATGACGAACACGAAGACGAACAGGACCACAGCGGGAGCGATGAGCACCCAGGCGAACAGGTGGTGCGGGCGGGTCAGCGAGACGCGCCGTCTGGTGGGGACCGCGGTCGGATCGTCCTCCGTCCGGCCGCGGTCCCGCTCGATGGTCGGCGCGGTCATCAGCCGGCCAGGTCCTTCTCCACGATGTCCTGCACCTTCGTGAGCACGTCCGCCCACGGGCTCGTCCCCTCGATTGCGTTGCCGAGCTCGTCGGTGATGGCGGTGAAGGCCACCTGCGTGTTCGGGCCCCACTGCACGGTGACGAGCTTCGACGCCGCTTCCGTGGCGCTCGGCCAGTAGGTGGTGTCCTCGGGCATGAGCTCCGGCGGCGTGCGATCGATCTCCTGGCCGTGCAGGGCACCGGTGAACTTGTTGACCTCGACGAGCCCCTCGGCGCCCTCATCGGACGCGTTCAGCCAGGTGATGAACTCGAGCGCCTGATCGTAGTGCGGGCTCTCCTTGAGGATGACGTTGGCCGAGCCGCCGCGGGCGAAGACCCGCGGATCGGCGGCGTCCCACTGCGGGATCTGCGCGGCCGACCAGAGCCCGACGGTGTCGGGGTACTGGTTGAGCAGCGGGCCGGGAGCCCAGGCGCCGGCGATCGTGCCGAGCACCCGGCCACTCGCGGTCGCCTCGATCTGCTCGGGGCTGCCGGTCTGGTAGGTGCTCACGAGATCGTCCTCGACCATGCCCTGCCAGAAGTCCAGGACCTCCTGCGTCTCGGCGCTGTCGATGTCGACACCCCATTGCTCGTCGGAGTAGTCCCACCACTGGGCGCCGTTCTGCAGGGCGAGTCCCATGAACTGGTCGGCGTCGATCGAGCTGAAGTTGAAGAGGTAGCGGTCACCGTCGAGGGTGCGGACCTGCTCCGCGAGGGCCCGGAAGTCGTCCCAGCTCGCGGCCGGGGTGAGGCCGTACTGCGCGAAGAGGTCGTTCCGGTAGACGAAGAGCGCCGGTCCGAGGTCCTGCGGAACGCCGTAGACGGTGTCGTCGAAGGACACGCTCTCGAGCACCGTGGGGGAGTAGGCCTCCTCGAGGTCCTGCTTCGCGCTGTCGAGTGGGGCGAGGACGCCGGCCGACACGTAGGTCGGCAACTGCGTGTACTCGGCCTGCGCGATGTCGGGGCCGTCACCGGCACGCACGGCGCTCAGGACGCGGACGGGCATGTCCGCTCCGCTCGCGGGTTGCGAGATGTTGACCTGGATGTCGGGGTTGGCCTCGTTCCACACCTCGACGCGCTTGTCGATGTTCGAGCCCCAGGCCCAGAACTCGAGCGTCACCGGGCCGTCGGCCGAGTCGTCGCCACCCGGTCCCGAGCACGCGGTCAGTGCGAGGGCGAGGATTCCCGCGGTCGCGATTCCGATACGAACGCTGTTTGCCACTGCAATCTCCTTTGATAGCGGGGTCTGCTCCTCGCGTCGCTGAAGCGTTTCAGTGGTGTTGGACCACGACGGTTCCGGGCGGAAGCGGGATCAGTCTCGCAGACGGTCGTCGATCTGGCAAGCGATTGCCAGAAGGGTGTGGCAATCGGTTGACAGACCGCGGTCCCCCGGTTTCAATGGAGGCGTGCCAACGACGCTGCAGAACGATCCAGACCGCCTCCTCCCCGCCGACCCGGGGACGCGCGACGTCGCCAGGGCGCTCTACCGCTCGGTCGAGGCCCTGCCGATCATCTCGCCGCACGGGCACGTGGATCCGGCGATCCTCGTCGAGGACACCCCGTTCGCGAACGCCACCGAGCTGTTCCTCCGGCACGACCACTACGTCACCCGCCTGCTGCACGCCGCCGGGTTCTCCCTCGCGGACGTCGGCGTACCCGACCTCGCGGAGGGTGGTGCCGTCGCCGCGCCGCGGGACGCCTGGCGACGGTTCTGCGAACACTGGCACCTGTACGCCGGCACCGCCTCCGGGTACTGGCTGAGCTCGATCCTCGGTGAGCAGTTCGGTGTCACGGAGCAGCCGGACGGAGCGAACGCCGACCGGCTCTTCGACACGGTCCACGAGGCGCTCCAAGCGCCGGCGTTCCGTCCGCGTGCGCTGTTCGACCGCTTCCGCATCGAGGTGCTCGCGACCACCGACGACCCGATGGACGACCTCGCCGCGCATGCCGCCCTCGCGGCGGACCCCACCTTCAGCGGGCGCGTCCTGCCGACCTTCCGGCCCGACGCGTACCTCGATCCGGCGAAGGCCGGGTGGGCGGAGCGGGTCGCTTCGCTCGCCGCCTGGAACGGGACGCCGGAGGGCAGCTATCGCGGCTACCTCGAAGCGCTCGCCGGGCGCCGTCGCCACTTCATCGAGCACGGGGCGGTGTCGGCCGACCACGGCGTCCCGCAGCCACTCACGCTCGAACTCGAGGAGGCGGACGCTGCAGCGCTGTTCGACCGCGCGCTGTCGGGGACCGCCGACGCCGCCGACCTCGAGCGGTTCGCCGCGCACATGCTGTTCGAGAGTGCGCGGATGAGCGTCGAGGACGGCCTCGTCATGACGGTGCACCCCGGCGTCCACCGCAACCACCACGCGCCGACGCTCGCCCGCTTCGGACCGGACACCGGGCACGACCTCCCGGTCCGCACCGACTACGTCCGCCCCCTGCGCCCGTTGCTGGAGCGATTCGGCACGGCTCCGGGATTCCACCTCGTCCTCTTCAGCGTCGACGAGACGAGCTACTCGCGGGAGATCGCACCGCTCGCCGGGTTCTACCCGAGTGTCTTCATCGGCGCACCGTGGTGGTTCCTCGACGCGCCCGACGCCGTCCTGCGCTTCCGGTCCGCCGTGACGGAGACGGCCGGGTTCTCGCGCGGATCGGGCTTCATCGACGACACGCGGGCGTTCCTCTCGATCCCCGCCCGACACGACATGTCCCGGCGCCTCGACGCGTCCTTCCTCGCGCGACTCGTGCGGGAGGGGCGCATCGACCAGGCGACGGCCGAACGCATCATCCTCGACCTCGTCGTCGACCAGCCGCGACGGGTGTTCAAGCTGTGAGCACCGTGACGAACGTCGACAGCGCTGCCGGAGCGCCGGGGGAGCCGGCGGTCCCGCGTCTGTCCCGCGTGCGGCTGCCCGAGTTCCCATCGGCGCCGGTCCGGATCGTCCACCTCGGACTCGGCGCCTTCCACCGCGCCCATCAGGCCTGGTACACCCAGCTCGTCGATCCCGATCACGAGTGGGGCATCGCCGCCTTCACCGGCCGGAGTCCGCAGGCCGCAGTCGACTTGGACGCCCAGGACTGCCTCTACACGGTCGTCGAGCGCTCGGCGGACGGCGACTCGGCCACGATCGTCGGTTCGATCGTCGAAGCGAGGGACGGCGCCGACGTCGCACGGCTCCACGACCTCCTCGCCGCCGAGACGACGGCCATCGTCACCCTCACCGTCACCGAGTCCGGGTACCGGCTCGATGCCGAAGGGAGGCCGGACGCGTCGGATCCGGCGGTCGAGCATGACGTCGCCCTGCTGTCGGACGCCTTGGACGACGGGGCGGACCTCCGGGACGCCCGACCGACCACGACGCTCGGTCGGCTGCTCCTCGGCCTCGAAGCCCGTCGTCGCGCCGGGGCCGGTCCGATCGCGATCGTGCCGTGCGACAACATCGCCGACGGCGGTGCGCTCGTCCGTCGCGCGATGCTCGCCCTCGCCGACCGGGTCCGCCCGGAGACCGCTCGGTGGATCGCCGACGAAGTCTCGTTCGTCTCGTCCTCGGTCGACCGCATCACGCCGCGTCCCACGCCTGCCGACGAGGCGACGGCCGCGGAACTCACCGGATTCACCGATGCCGCTCCCGTCGTCACCGAGCCCTTCACCGACTGGGTGCTGAGCGGCGACTTCCCTGCCGGGCGGCCGGCGTGGGAGTCCGCGGGTGCCCGGTTCGTCGACGACCTCGAGCCCTACGAGCAACGCAAACTGCGGCTGCTGAACGGCGCCCACAGCCTCCTCGCCTACGCGGGCCCGCTGCGCGATCATGCGACGGTCGCTGAGGCGGTCGGCGACGAGCAGTGCCGGGCCTGGGTCGAGGAGTACTGGGACGAGACGGAGCGCCACCTGCCTGACGACCTCGGGCTGACGGCGTATCGCACCGCACTTCTGGAGCGCTTCGACAACGCGCGCATCGAGCATCGACTGCAACAGATCGCGCTCGAGGGGGTCACCAAGCTGCGGGTGCGGATCGTGTCGACCCTCCTCGCGGAGCGGGCCGCCGGTCGGCTGGGAACCGGGTCCCTGCGGGTGATCGCCGCGTGGGTGGCGGCCGTCCAGGGTGACGACCGCCCGGGTGACGCGAGCGGTGCCGCCGTCACTGAAGCGCTCCGCTTCCAGGGTCGGGAGCGGACCGCGGCACTCGTACGCCTGATCGATCCCCGCCTCCTCGACTCGGAGCCGGATGACGGTTCCGCGCTCGTCACCGAGCTGGGGCGCCTGGTCGACGAGCTCGCTTCCCCGGTCCCTGAGCACCCTCTCGCGGTCCCTGAGCATCGTCTTCCGGTCCCTGAGCACCCTCTTCCGGTCCCTGAGCATCGTCTTCCGGTCCCTGAGCATCGTCTTCCGGTCCCTGAGCCTGTCGAAGGGCCCACCCCGGACGACTCCTCCCGGTCCGCCTGAGTCCGGAACCACCCGGCCACATCGGCCGCAACGCACGAAGGAGCAGTACCCATGAACATCGACAAGGCCGAGGTCATCGTCACGAGTCCGGACCGGAACTTCGTGACGTTGAAGCTCACGACCGACGACGGCCTGACGGGTCTGGGCGACGCGACGCTGAACGGGCGTGAGCTCGCGGTGGTGGCGTATCTGTCCGAGCACGTGGTGCCGCTGCTGCTCGGGCGGGATGCGTCGCGGATCGAGGACACCTGGCAGTTCCTCTACCGCTCGGCGTATTGGCGGCGTGGTCCGGTGACGATGGCGGCGATCGCGGCGGTCGACATGGCGCTGTGGGACATCAAGGGCAAGGCTGCGGGCATGCCGGTGTACCAGTTGCTGGGTGGGGCGTCGCGGACGGGGCTCCTCGCCTACGGGCACGCGTCGGGGAAGACGAACGACGAGCTGTTCGACAGCGTGCGCGAGCACCAGGCGCAGGGCTACAAGGCCATCCGCATCCAGACGGCGGTGCCGGGTCTGAAGTCGATCTACGGGATCGCGTCGAACGCGACGTTCGAGGGCAACACCGGTGTCCGCTACGACCACGAGCCGGCGCAGCGCGGTGGGCTCCCGAACGAGGAGGACTGGGACACCCGGTCGTACCTGCGTCACCTGCCGACGGTGTTCGAGGCGGTCCGGAACGAGTTCGGGCCGGAGCTGCCGTTGCTGCACGACGGGCACCACCGGATGACGCCGATCCAGGCCGCGAAGCTCGGCAAGAGCCTCGAACCCTACGACCTGTTCTGGCTCGAGGACTGCACGCCGGCGGAGAACCCGGAGGCGTTGCGCCTCGTGCGGCAGCACACCACGACGCCGTTGGCGATCGGGGAGATCTTCAACACGGTGTGGGACTACCAGCAGATCATCCGGGAGCAGCTCATCGACTACGTGCGTGGTGCGGTCACGCACATGGGTGGGATCTCGCATCTGAAGAAGACGTTGGACTACGCGGCGCAGTACCAGATCAAGTCGGGCATGCACGGCCCGACGGACATCTCCCCGGTCGGGATGGCGGCCGCGATGCACCTGGGCTTGTCGATCCACAACTTCGGCATCCAGGAGTACATGAAGCACGGCGAGAAGACGGACGCCGTGTTCCAGCAGTCGTACACCTGGGAGAACGGCATGCTGCACCCGGGAGAAGCACCGGGTCTCGGTGTCGAGCTGAATGTCGACGAGGCGGGGAAGTACCCGTACCAGCGCGCCTACCTGCCCTACAACCGCCTCGCCGACGGCACCGTCCACGACTGGTGATCCCTGCGGCCAGCGCGGTGCGCTGACCCGACCGCGCCCCTGTGGCGTGAGTGCGCCCCTCCGGAGGCCCGCGCTCACGTCACAGGGGCGCGCTCACGTCACGCCCTCGGCACACAAGCGCCTCTGGTATTTCAGGTTCCAGCGGGTTACCGTGGTGCGGTACGAGGACGCACACGACGGTTCGGGGGAACAGATGACGAGCGACGACACCCAGCCACCGGACGTCCAGCCCGACCCTGCCCCATCGCCGACACCAGACCCGTCACCCGAGCCTCCCGCCCCGACCCCACCCGGCCCGGCACCCGACGCCCCCGAGACGCCCACCGAGGCCGATCCGCCAGCCCCCTCGACGCAGGCGACGGACGACGGCACGATCGTCCTGGCCGGTGACGGCATCGATCCGACCGGCGCGACCGTCTCGACGACCGCGGTCCAGGCGCTGTTGTCGGCGGCGCCGGACGGCAGCACGATCATCGTGCCGGGCGGCGCCGTCATCGCGCTCGACGCGACCCTCCTGCTCGACCGCCGGCTGGCGCTCCGGGGGAGTGGCGAGCTCCGGTGGACGGCCGGCATCACGAACGCGCCCGCGATCCGCGTCACCGCTCCGGGGTCGACGGTGCGGGAGGTGCGCCTGACGAACCCGGACCACCTCGGTTCCGCCACGGGTGCGCGCAACATCGGCATCGACATCCGGACGAGCGACGTCATCGTCGACGGGGTGCGGATCGTCGGCTTCCAGAACGGCGTGGTGAACGAGCCCACCGGCGAGTTCGAGGGCGTCATCGTCACGAACTGCCACATCGTCGACATCGTCGGCGTGGGCGGTGGCCGCGGTTCGACGTCGAGGGCCGGCGAGGATCGCGGCGACGGCATCACCATCTGGGGTGCTCGTGCGCTCGTGTCCGGCAACGTCGTGAACGCGCTCGCCGGCACGGACGCGCGGATCGGCATCCACGCGGAAGGTCTGTCGGACTACGAGGTCGACCCGGGGCTCTACCCCGACGCGATGTTCTCGATCAACGACAACGTCGTCAGCGGTCCGTTCCGCCGCGGCATCGCGTTGGAGGCGGTGTCGCACGCCACCGTGTCGGGGAACACCGTCACCGGGAGCACCTGGTGGGGCATCGCCGCGATCGACACGCGCTCGACCGGGATCTCGAACAACACGGTGCGCTGGACGCGGGCGGCCGAGGATGACCAGGGGTCGGTCTGGGGTCCGTCGCGCGGGCCGATCATGGTCTACCGCAGCGCGGAGGCCACGGTGGTGGACGGCAACGTGCTGGAGATCCGCGGCGTCGCCTCCGCTGCCATCCGCCTGCAGGACGCGACCATGCCCTCGGGCGACACCAAGACGCCCGTCGGTTCGACCGACACGGTGATCACCGACAACGTCATCCGGCTCGCCGGCGGCACGTGTCCGAGTGGGGTGGTGCTGCAACGCGCGATCCGGCCGCTCGTCGTCGGCAACCGGCTCAGCGTGACCACGCCGAGCGGGACCACGGGAGGCGTCGTCTCGTATCTCAGCAGCGACATCGTCGTCGCCGACAACTCGCTCCTCGGTGCAGGTGAGGCCAGCGGGTACGGCGTGCAGCATCAGGGTGCCGGAGCCGTGCAGGTCACCGGCAACCGGGTGGAGGGGTTCCGGATCGGGCTCGCCGTCACCAATTCGACGGGCGGGGTGACCATCGTCGGCAACACGGTTCTGACGTGCGCGACCGGGATCGACACGTACGGCTCCACCGGCCGCTCCATGGTCGCGGCCAACCGGCTCTCGGTCTCCGGCAGCGCCCACATCAATGCGCAGCCGGCGACGAGCTACGTCACGACCAGGCACATGGGTACGGCGCGCCCGGCCGGTGGCGGGTCGGGTGACCTGCTCGTCGGCAACGGGCTGCTCTGGGTGAACGACCAGGGCACGTGGCGCTCGGTGAAGGTCACCTGAGGCGGTCGTCGCGGTGGTCCGTGCCGGCGTCCGGGTGTCCGCTGGTCAGCCCGCGAGGAGGGCGACGCCGATCACGACGACGGTCGCCGCGGCGATCCGGCGTACGGGTCGGCCCTCGCGGAGCACGAGTGCGCCGAACAGGCTGACGAGGATGACGCTCACCTCGCGCATCGGTGCGACGAGCGCGACCGGCGCCATGGTGATGGCGACGAGCACGAGGATGTACGACATCGGCGAGAGCACTCCGAAGGCGAGGATGCGCGGCCAGTGGGCGCGCAGGACCGCCGGCAGTTCGCGTGCCCGGCGCCCGAGCGATCCGGAGAACAGGACGACCTCGACCGCGGTGCAGCCGACCATGTACGCGACGGGCGAGGCGCCCCACGTGCGGACGGCGTGCGCGTCCCAGATCGTGTAGGCCGCGATCGCGACCCCGGTGAGGAGCCCGAAGGCGACTGCAGGGTCGAGGCGTCGTCGCGTTGCACGCACCTCGACGGCGACCGGTGACGGGTCGCTGCCGCGATCGACGAACCCGATCGCGACGACGCCGACGACGATCGCCGCGACGCCGAGGAGCGCGAGCAGCGACGGGCGCTCGCCGAGGACGAGGACCGCGATGATCACGCTGATCGTCGGGCCGGTGCCGCGCGCCGTGGCGTAGACGGTGGAGAGGCGTCCGCTGGCGTAGCCGCGTTGCAGCACGAGCATGTAGACGTAGTGCAGCACGGCGGAGACGACGACGCCGATGGCGAAGCCGGCGAGGTCGTCCGTACCGAGACCGCCGGTGAAGGGGACGACGATCGCCCACAGGACGGTGCTCGCCACGGCGCCCCACCAGAGGAAGGGCATGCCGATCCGGCTGACGCCGTGGGCGATGATGTTCCACGCCGCATGGCAGACTGCGGCGGCGAGGACGATGGTGACGGCGAGCAGAGACACGTGAGACCCTTCCGATCCTCGCGGGCGCGACGATCAGGGTTCTCCGGGCTTTTGTTCTGTCAGATGACGGTCGTTGGCTGGCCGCCGACCGTGGCGCCGCTCGGACCAGTCGAGCTGTCGCTCCGGAACCCTAGGCGCTATCGCGCACCACGCTACCAGCCTCCGGCGAGGCGTGTTCGTTCGCCCAGTTCTGGGCGAACGAACGCTCGGTCGCCCGAACTTGGGCGAATGGACGTGCGTCAGTCGACGATCGCGATGGCGTCGATCTCGACGAGCATCTCCTCGCGCGGGAGGCCCGTGAAGACCGTGGTGCGCGAGGGCAGGACGCCACCCTTCACACGCGAGCCGACGAATTCGCCGTAGGCGTCGTTCATGATCGCGAAGTCCTCGCGCTTGGTGAGGTAGACGCGCAGCATCATGACGTCGTCGAAGGTCGCGCCGCCGGCCGCGAGGATCGCCTCGACGTTCTGCAGCGTGCGGGTGGTCTGCGCGGCGACGTCGCCCGGGAACAGGTACTCGTTCGTCGCGGGGTCGACGGGGCCCTGGCCGGAGACCTGGACGAAGTTGCCCTTGCGGACCCCCTGGGAGAAGGTGTGCGCCGGAGCCGGGGCGTCGGTGGTGGAGATGGCGGTGCGTTCGGTCATGGGGGTGTGTCCTTCGGTTGGTGGCCCTTCGACAAGCTCAGGGACCGGGATGGGTGGTCGGGGACCGGGTATGGGGGTCAGGCGGTGGCGGAGGGTTCGGCGGCGACCGGCGGTGCGTAGCCGAGTTCTGTGGAGATCGCGGACGTGGTGGCGAGGAGCTGCGGCAGGAGGGCGCGGACGCCGCTGTGGGGGAGGACCATCGTCGGGACCGAGATCGACACCGCCGCGGTGACCCGGCCGTCGGGCCCGAAGACCGGCGCGGCCACGCAGTTCATGAAGCTCTCGTGCTCCTCGTGGTCCTCGGCCCATCCGCGTTCGGTCGAACGCTCGATCTCGGCGAGCAGGGCGTCGGCGTCGGTGATGGTCTTGTCGGTGTACCGCTCGAACACGATGCCCGTGACGACGCGTCGACGCTCCGCCTCGTCGAGTCCACCGAGGAGGACCTTCGCGACCCCGGTCGCGTACAGGGAGGCGGGCAGGCCGACGCGCGAGTACATGCGGAGGGGCTGACGGGACTCGACCTTGTCGATGTAGAAGACGGAGCCGCCCTCGTAGGCGGCGAGGTGCACCGTCTGGCCCGTGGCAGCCCCGAGCGCCCGGATGTGCGGAGCGGCGACGCCGCGGACGTCCTGCTCGTCGAGCGCGGTCTGGGTCAGCTCGAACATCGCCCGCCCGAGGTGGTACCGGAACGACGCGTCGCGCGTGACGAAGCCGTGCTCCTCGAGCGTGTTGAGCAGGCGCAGCACCGTGGTCTTGTGCACGCCGGCCGTCGCCGCGAGCGCGTCGAGGGAGTTGGTGCCCGAGACGATCTCGCGGAGGAGGTCGAGCGCGCGGGACAGGGACTGGCTCATGCGTCGATCATCCCGTGTGCGCCGACGGTCGTCCACGGCAGTGGGTGCTCCGCGGTGATGCGCCACGACGCCCACTCCTCATCGGTCGCCTCGACGATGATGCTGACGCCCTGCGCGTCGGGTACGAGCTCGGGGCGGTCGCCGTGGCAGATGAGCGTCGACGCCGCGACCGCGTGGCCGAGCCGCGTGCAGGCGGTGTCCGAGTGACCCGAAGCCAGCCCGGCGAGGTAGCCGGCGGCGAACGCGTCGCCCGCACCGACGGTCTCGACGACGTCGACCGACAACGACCGCACCTCGATGCCCGCCTCGGAGCCACGGTGGAGGGTGGTCGCGGCGTTCTCCTCGTCCTTGAGCACGATGCGCTGCAGGGTCGGCAGCTCGGCGAAGAGGCGGGCGGCATCCGTGTGGCCGAAGAACAGCTCCGCTTCGTCGACGCCGAGGAACAGGACGGACGCCTGGTCGAGCAGGCGGTGCAGCGGGGCGGTCGAGCGACGCTCCCAGAGTCGCGGCCGGAAGTTGAGGTCGACGCTCAGGACGGTGTCTCGGGGGAGCGCGTCGCCCAGCC
Organism: Plantibacter sp. CFBP 13570; assembly: GCF_014841395.1. Lineage (NCBI taxonomy): Bacteria > Bacillati > Actinomycetota > Actinomycetes > Micrococcales > Microbacteriaceae > Plantibacter > Plantibacter sp. CFBP 13570. The sequence continues at coordinate 94,709 of NZ_JACYTW010000006.1, forward strand.
CGCCCACGAGCAGCGCCGTCGAGTCGGAGAGGGCCGGGGTGATGCCGGAGGTGTGCACGATGGCGGAGGCGGTGATGGCAGCCCGGGTCGCCTCGTGCCGCAGGGTGTCGGCGCCGAGCTGCGACGCGGCGGACTCGCTGCGGTAGTAGTGCATCCGCGGCCGACGGTCGCCGTCGGCGCTCACGATCGTCTCCTTGACGTAGAGGCCGGTGGGCCGGTGGTCGTCGCGTTCGACGGCGTCGGTGAGGACGCCGTCGTGCCGGGCCGTCTCGAGGATGTAGTCGCCGAAGCCATCGGCCCCGAGGCGTGAGATCCAGTGGGTGGGGACGCCCAGGCGCGCGAGGCTGGAGGCGACGTTGAACTCGGCGCCACCGACAGCCGTCTGGTAGGCGCGTGCCTCGGCGACCGGAAGCTGGCCCTCGGGCAGGAGGACGACCATCGCTTCGCCGATCGTGCTCACGGTGGACGGTGACGTCGTCATCACGGTTCCCCTCGCGTCTCGGCCGGGTCCGGTTGACGGCCTGTGGACGTAATGCTAGAACAGACGTAGCGCCGGATGCAATGTCGGTTGCAAGATGCGCAACGCTCGACGCTCGTGACGTCGGCGGGTGCAGCGCTCGATCGCGAAACGAGGAGACGATGACGGACGAGTTCGATGCCGGCGCGCTGGGCGTGCTCGACGGCAGCCTCAAGGGCTTCCCGCCGGCGTCCGTCGGGACCGACGCCGCCGCGTTCCTCGCCGGTCGACCGGCGCTCGCCGACTTCACGACGCCGCTCGTGACGCTCGACCGCTCGGCGGTCACCGACAACGTCGAGACCATGCGGCAGTGGTGCGACCGCGCAGGGGTGGGCCTCGCGCCGCACGGCAAGACGACGATGAACCGAGCCCTGTGGCAGCGTCAGCTCGACGCGGGTGCCTGGGGCATCACCGTCGCGACCCCGTGGCAGCTCTCCGTCGCGCTCGACTGGTCGATCCCCCGCGTGATGCTCGCCAACGCCCTCGTGCAGCCCGAACACCTGCGCGCCGTCGGGCGGGCCCTCGACAGCGGCGACGCCGAGATCGTCGTGTGGGCCGACTCCGTCCGCGCGGTGCAGATCATGTCGCGCGTGCTGGCTGAGCAGCCGCCCCGTCGCCCCCTCCACGTGCTCGTCGAACTCGGTGCGCCGGGCGGCCGCACCGGAGCCCGGGACCACGCCACCGCGCTCGAGATCGCCGAGGCCGTCGTCGCCTCTCCCGAGCTCGCGCTCGCCGGCGTCAGCGGCTACGAGGGGGCCCTCGCCCACCACGGCGACGACGGTTCGCTGCAGATCGTCCGCGACTACCTGGAGTCGCTCGCCGCTCTCCACGACGTGCTCCTCGCAGGTGGCCGATACGACGGACGTGTCCGGACGCTCATCGTGACCGCCGGGGGCAGCGCCTACTTCGACGTGGTCGCCGAGGTCCTCGCCGGACTGCGCGACCTCGACGGTGCTCACGGACACGCCGTCGACGTGCTGCTGCGCTCCGGCGCGTACGTGACCCACGACGACGGCTTCTACCGCGGGATCACCCCGCTCGGCCGCCACGAGGGCACCGGCGACTTCCGCTCCGCGATCCACGGCTGGGCGACGATCGTCTCCCGCCCCGAGCCCGGCCTCGCGCTCGTCGACGGCGGGAAGCGCGACTTCCCGTTCGACGAGGGGCTTCCCGAGGTGCAGGGCGTCCGCCGCGCCGGGTCCACCACCGTCGAACCGCTCCCGGGCGCGACGACCACGGCCATGAACGACCAGCACACCTTCGTCTCCCTGCCGCCCGGCAGCGACGTCGAGGTCGGCGACGTCATCCGCCTGGGCCTCTCCCACCCGTGCACCACCTTCGACAAGTGGCGTGCCCTCGTGGTCATCGACGACGTCCGTTTCGCCGAACCGAGCGCCGTCGACGCCGTCACCACCACCTTCGGCTGAGCCGAACCGAACAGGAGCCCCGCATGACGCTCGAGACCCCTCCCACCACGCCGCACGCCCTCGACGCCCTGTACGCCGACCGCGCCATCGCCGTCGTCCGCGTGCCCGTCATCCCCGACCCGGTCGAACTCTGCCGGGCGCTCGCCGCGGGCGGGATCCGTAGTGTCGAGTTCACCTTCACCACGCCGGGCGTCGAAGCACTCATCCGCGCTGCGGCCGACGCGATCGGCGACCACGGGGCCGTGATCGGCGCGGGGACGGTCGTGGATCGCGACACCGCGCAGCGCGCCATCGACAGCGGTGCGCAGTTCCTGGTCACGCCCGGTCTGAGCGAGGAGGTGGCCGAGGTCGCCACCGCCGCCGGTATCCCGTTCCTGCTCGGTGCGATGACGCCGAGCGAGGTCATGCGCGCCGCGTCGCTCGGTTCCCACGCCGTGAAGATCTTCCCGGCCGCCGCCATGGGGTCCGGCTTCCTCAAGGACCTCAAGGGTCCGTTCCCGGGTCTCCGGCTCGTGCCGTCGGGCGGACTGCACGCCGGCAACGCCCGCGAGTACATCCAGGCCGGCGCGGCTGCCGTGACGGCGGGGTCGAGCGTGGTCGGTGCGGCCGACGTCGCCGCGGCCGATTGGGCCGGGGTCACCGAGCGTGCGACCGCCTTCACCACGGCGGCCCTCCTGCCGTGACGTCGCGACCGACGGACGATGCGCGCGCGGTGGTCATCCGCGGCGCTCGCATCGTCGACGGCACCGGCGGACCGAGCGTGCACGGGTCGCTGCTCATCGACCGGGGCCGCATCATCGCGATCGGGGCGTCCGCCGAGGCCGACGCGCCCGCTGACGCCCTGATCATCGACGCCGACGGTCTGGTCGCGTCGCCAGGCTTCATCGACATGCACGCCCACTCCGACCTCGCCGTCCTTCGCGACCACGAGCACCTCGCCAAGGTCTCGCAGGGCGTCACCACGGAGGTCCTCGGACAGGACGGGCTCTCCTACGCCCCGACGGACGACCGCACCATGGCCATCGTCCGGCAGCAGATCGCCGGCTGGAACGGGCAACCCGACGACGTCGACTTCTCGTGGCGGACCGTCGGCGAGTACCTCGACCGGGTCGACCGCGGGGCCGCGCTGAACGTCGCCTACCTCGTGCCGCAGGGCTCCGTCCGGATGCTCGTGGTCGGCACCGAGAACCGGGCTGCGACCGCTGACGAGATCGCTCGCATGCAGGGGCTCGTCGCGGCCGGTCTGCGGGAGGGGGCCGTCGGCATGTCCTCCGGGCTCACCTACGTGCCCGGCATGTTCGCCGACACCGAGGAGCTCGTCGCGCTGTGCCGCACCGTCGCGGAGTACGGCGGCTTCTACGCACCCCACCAGCGCTCGTACGGCAAGGGCGCACTCGAGGCGTACGCGGAGATGATCGACGTCAGCCGCCGGTCCGGGTGCGCGCTGCACCTCACGCACGCGACGATGAACTTCGGCGTCAACGCCGGCCGGGCCGCCGAACTCGTGGCGCTCATCGACGCCGCCATCGCCGACGGCGTCGACATCACGCTCGACACCTATCCCTACCTCCCCGGTTCGACGACCCTGTCGGCATTGCTGCCGAGCTGGGCGGCGGTCGGCGGGCCGGACGCGACGATCGAGCGTCTGGGCGACGACGACGTCCGTGCGCGGATCCGATACGAGCTCGAGGTGCTCGGCACGGACGGCTGTCACGGTGTCGTCACCGACTGGGCCACGATCGAGATCTCCGGCGTCGCGAACCCCGAGCTCGCCGGGTTCGTCGGCCGGACCGTCGCCGACATCGCCGCGGAGGATGCGGGACACGCGTGGTCGGGCGACCCGACGGCCCTGTTCTTCGCGCTGCTCGAAGCCGACCGGCTCGCGACCGGCATCCTCCAGCACGTCGGCGACGAGGCCAACGTGCGCACGATGATGGTGCACCCGGCCCACGCGGGCGGCAGCGACGGGATCCTCATCGGCGCGAAGCCGCACCCGCGCGCCTGGGGCACCTTCCCGCGCTACCTCGGCCACTACGTTCGCGAAGAGGGGGTGCTCGGGCTCGAAGACGCCGTCGCGCACCTCACCTCGCGACCGGCCGCGCGACTCGGACTCAGCGACCGCGGCGTGCTCCGCGTCGGAGCCGTCGCCGACCTCGTCCTTTTCGACCCCGCGACCATCGCCGACCGCGCGACCTTCGCCGAGCCCCGGCAGCAGGCCGCGGGCATCCCGTGGGTCTTCGTGAACGGTGCCGCCGTCATCGCCGACGGTCGACGCACCGACGCCGTCCCCGGTCGTTCGCTCCGCCGCCGCCCGGCCTGACCGCTTCCCCTTCCTCACCGCCGACACAGAAGGTCCTCCCATGTCCATCACCGCCCTCGCGCGCAGCGTCGCCGCCGCCGCACCAGCCCCGAGCGATCCCATCGGGTGGCTGCAGCAGACCACCCCCGGCCTGCTCATCCTCTGCGCCGTCGCCATCGCGGTGCTGCTGTTCCTCATCATCCGGGTGAAGCTCGAACCGTTCATCTCGCTCTTCATCGTCGGCATCGGCCTGGCGCTCGCGACGGGGACGAGCATCTACCAGATCGTCGGCGTGGCCGTGCCGGACCCCTTCGACGACGAGCAGATCAAGCCGGGGGCGTCGCTCCTCGAGACCGGCTTCGGCGGGATCCTCGGGCACATCACGATCATCATCGGTCTCGGCACCGTGCTCGGCGCGATCCTGGAGCGCTCCGGTGGTGCTGACGTGCTCATCCGGAAACTGCTCGGCCGCTTCGGAGAGCGCGGCGCTCCGATTGCGATGGGACTGACCGGGCTCATCTTCGGCATCCCCGTGTTCTTCGACGTCGGCATCTTCGTCCTCGCGCCCCTCGTCTACATCACCGCGCGTCGCGGCGGGAAGTCGCTCGTGCTCTACGCGCTCCCGATGCTCGCCGGCCTCTCCATGACGCACGCGTTCCTGCCGCCGCACCCGGGCCCGACGGCGCTCGCCGGCACCTTCGAGGTCGGGCTCGGCTGGCTCATCCTCATGGGCTTCCTCTGCGGCATCCCCGCCTTCATCGCGTCGGGCATCGCCTGGCCGCTCTGGATCGGGAAGCGCGTCATGGTCTCGATTCCCGAGGAGTATGTGCTGGAACCCGAGGACGACGCGCCCGAGCGCAAGGACGTCTCGCTCTGGGCCGTCGGTCTCATCATCGTCACGCCGATCCTGCTCATCCTCGCCGCGACGTTCGGTGCCCTCGCGCTGCCGAACGGTCCGGTCCTCGAGGCGTTGACGCTCATCGGGAACCCGGCCGTCGCACTCACGATCGCCGTCTGCCTCGCGTACTACGTGCTGGGGGTGCGGCGCGGCATGACGCTCGCCGAGCTGGGCGAGCTCTCCGGTCAGTCACTCCGACCGATCGGCATGATCCTGCTCGTCGTCGGTGCGGGCGCGTTCTTCGGCGCGGTCATCTCAGCGACGGGTGTGGGTGCGGCACTGGCCGAGGTGCTCGGTTCGCTCGGCCTGCCGATCATCGTGTCCGCGTACCTCATCAGCTCCGGCCTCCGCATCGCGCAGGGCTCGGCGACCGCGGCGATCGTCATCACGGCGGGGATCCTCCAGCCGGTCGTGCTCGCGGGCGACTACTCGCAGCCGCAGCTGGCGCTCATCGGCATCGCGATCGCCGCGGGCTCGATCACGCTCTCGCACGTCAACGACGGTGGCTTCTGGATCATCGCGAAGTACTTCAACATGTCGGTGAAGCAGACGCTCGCGACCTGGACCGTGCTCGAGACGATCCTCTCGGTCGTCGGCTTCGGGATGGTCGCCCTCATCTGGCTGTTCGTCTAGCCCGAGTCGTGGCCGTCGGTCCAGTGCCTTTCTCAGGAGTGTCCGGGCGTGTCGGTGCCTGGTGAAGCCGGCGCGCCGGAGGACTCCTGAGAAAGGTCACTGAGCGGTAGGTGGTGCCTTTCTCAGGAGTGTCCGGGCGTGTCGGTGCCGGGTGAAGTCGACGCGCCGGAGGACTCCTGAGAAAGGGACTCAGTCGACGTCAGAAGAGGCGGGAGTCGCTGTCGTCGAGGCCGCGCATCGCGTCGTAGTCGAGGACGACGCAGCGGATCCCGCGGTCCTGGGCGAGGGTGCGCGCCTGCGGCTTGATCTCCTGGGCGGCGAACACGCCCTGCACGGGAGCGAGGAGCGGGTCGCGGTTCATGAGTTCGAGGTAGCGGGTGAGCTGCTCGACGCCGTCGATGTCGCCGCGGCGCTTCAGCTCGACCGCGACGGACGCCCCGGTCGCGTCGGTGGCGAGGATGTCGACCGGGCCGATCGCGGTCATGTACTCGCGGCGGATGAGTCGGTAGCCGTCGCCGAGGAGTTCGATCTGCTCGGCGAGGAGCTTCTGCAGGTGCGCCTCGACGCCGTCCTTCTGGAGGCCCGGGTCGACGCCGAGTTCGTGCGCGCTGTCGTGGTGGACCTCGTGGATCGACACGATGAGGGCGTCGCCGGTCTTCTTGTGCGTGACGTTCCACAGCTCGGTGATCCCGGCCGCGGCCTGCGTCTCGTCGGGCTCGACCGTCGTGAGCACGCAGGGCGGGCTCATCCAGTTGAGCGGCTTGTAGGAGCCGCCGTCGGAGTGGACGAGCAAACTGCCGTCGTTCTTCACCATGAGCAGCCGCTTGGCGAGCGGCAAGTGAGCCGACAACCGTCCGGCATAGTCGACCGAGCACTCCGCAATCACCAAACGCACGACGACGAGCCTACCGCGACACCGCAGCGCGTCCATTCGCCCATGTTCGGGCGACGGAACCGTGAATCGCCCGAACATGGGCGGACGAAAAGGGCTCAGCGCTTGCGGCGGCTGCTCTCGCGGGCGGCCGGCGACGCGAGGCCGGCGAACACGATGAGTACGAGCACGACGAACAGGGCGTTCAGCAGGCCGATGGCGTCGCCGAGGATGCCGATGAGCGGCGGCCCGACGAGGAACGCGCAGTAGCCGATCATCGCGACGGCGCTCACCCGTGCCGCAGCGCGCTTGGAGTCGTCGGCCGCGGCGGACATGCCCACCGGGAACCCGAGCGAGGCGCCGAGTCCCCACAGCACGGTTCCGAGGACCATGAGGCCGGTGACCGGCGTGAGGATGAACAGGACGAGTCCGGCGATCGCCGCGGCGGCCGACACCTGCAGCACCGGCACCCGGCCGAAGCGGTCGATGAGCGGCCCGCCGACGATGCGACCGACGGTCATCGCGGTGACGAACACGCCGTAGACGAGCGCGCCGGTCGTGTTGCTCTGCTCATGGCCGTCGACCACGGCGAGTGCGAGCCAGTCGTTGGCGCTGCCCTCGGCGAACGCCATGCCGAGCATGATGACGCCGATGAGGATGAGGCGGCCGTCCGCCCAGACCGAGAGGCTCTCGCGGAGACGGTCCTGCCACGGCGCCTTCGGTGCGTCGTCGAGTTCGTCGGCGACGACCTGCTCGGCGGGGACGAAGCGCACGGCGACGACGGCGACGATCGCGATGACGACCGCCATGACGAGCGCGTGCCAGAAGACCTCGAGGCCGGCTGCGGACGCGAGTGCGCCGAGCCCTGCTCCGGCGACCGTGCCGAAGCTGAAGCACGCGTGCATCAGCGGCATCACCGTCTTGCCGAGCTCCTGCTCGGCCGCGGCGCCCTCGACGTTCATCATGACGTCGAGCGCTCCGTTCCCGAAGCCGAAGATGATGAGCCCGACGAGGACGATGCCCTCGAGTGGCACGAGGCTCGCGCCGACCCCGATGAGGAGCAAGCCGGTCGCGACGAGCCCGAGCGTGAGCTGCATGCCGTGTCGCGGGCCGAGACGCGCGAGGAGGTGCTGGGAGGCGACGAGGCCGAGGATCGATCCGATCGACATGCCGAGGATGAGCAGCCCGACGGCGCCGGTGGTCAGCTCGAGGTTGTCGCGGATGGCGGGGATGCGCGCCACCCACGTCGCGATGCTGAGGCCGCTCAGGGCGAAGATCACGAAGATCGCGTTGCGCCAGGCGAGGAGTTCGCGGCGTGGGCGTAGTGCGACGGGTGCGGTCTGCGGGTTGGTCGGCTCTGACACAGGGTCCTCGGGATCGGTGCTGGTGCGCCTGGGCGCTCGGTGGAGCGGGGTGGTGAGGCCCGTGCGTCTCGGTGGATCTGGCGGAAATCGAATCGATTCGATTCCGTCGACTAAGCTAGCAGATCGTGGACCAGGAATCACGCCCCTCGCGACCGACGCTCGCCGATGTCGCCGAGCGTGCGGGTGTGTCGCCGTCGACCGCCTCGCTCGCGTTCAGCGGCGCCGGACCCGTGTCCGAAGCGACCAAGCAGCGGGTGCTGCAGGCTGCGGCCGACCTCGACTACGCCGGCCCCGACCCGCGGGCCCGCTCCCTCCGCCAGGGACGCAGCGGCATCGTCGGAGCCGTCGTCGCCGGCCGCATCGGGCACTCCTTCCGCGACCCGGTGATGGTCCAGACCCTCGACGGACTCGCTGACGAACTCGGCGCGGTCGGCGCGGGACTGCTGCTCCTGAACGATGCGCAGGAGGGCACGCTGCAGTTGAGCAACGCACCGATGGACGGCGTCGTCCTCATCGGCTGCAGCCCGAACCTCGACAGCTCGGTCGCGATCCTCAGCCGACGGGGGATGCCGATCGTGTCGATCGAAGGACTCGCAGCCCTCGGCGTCCCCGACATCGCCGTCGACAACCGCGGTGGCGTGCGTGAGGAGGCGCGACACCTCGCCGACCGCGGCCACGAGCGGGTCGCCGTCGTCACCCTCAACCTCGACTCGACCGAACGCCGCGGCCCGCTCACGCCCGAGTGGGAGCGATCCGCCACGACGGTCCCGGCGATCGAACGCTTGCAGGGCCTCCGCGACGTCTTCCCCGACGCGCAGGGGTTCGTCACCACGGGGTCATCGCTCGAGGAGGGGCGGGTCGCCGGACACGCCATCCTCGACGTTCCGGCGGATGAGCGCCCGACGGCGATCGCCGCACAGAGCGACCTCCTGGCCGCCGGCGTCATCCGCGCAGCCGAGGAGCTCGGCATCTCCGTTCCCGCGGAGCTCAGCGTCGTCGGGTTCGACGGCATCCGCGTCGAAGGGCTCGACTACGACCTCACGACGGTCTGGCAGCCCTCCCGGGAGAAGGGGTCGGCCGCCGGCCGGGCGATCGTCGCCATGCTCGACGGCCGCGATCCGGAGTGCGAGCAGTTCGCGGTCCGGTTCCACCCTGGCGCGACCACGGCACCGGCGCGCCGGGCCCGGTGATGCGACCGACCACCCTCTCGTCCATCGCCGACCTGGGGGAGCTGGCCGAGGCGCTCACGGGGTTGCGCGCGGCGGCCGGTGCGCCGTCGTTCGCCGAGCTGGCCCGGCGGGTCGGTGCCCTCCGGCTCAGACGAGGTTCCCGCGACGCCCCCGGCAAGGTGACGGTCTACGACTGCTTCCGCACCGACCGGCATCGGGTCGACGCCGAGCTCATCCACGACCTCGTCCTCGCCCTCGGAGCCTCAGCGTCAGCGGCCGCCGAGTGGCGCACCACTGCTGCGCGCCTGAACGGTGCGACGCTCGGGGGCCCGGTGTCCGCCTCCGTCCTGCCGGCAGCCGAGGGATCGACGTCCACCGGTGTGGAGCCCGCTGCCGCACCCGTCGTCGTCCTCACCGGGCTCCCCGGGGTCGGCAAGGCCGAGGTCGCGAGGCGGCTCGCCGAGGTCGAACGCCGCCGTACCCCCGGTGCGGTGGTGCTCCTCGTCCGGTTGCACGGATTCGAAGACGGGCAGCGTCCGGCGGAAGCGGACGAGGTGCTGCGTGAACTGGTGCGCGCCGTCGGAGGTCGGTCCGATCGTCGCCTCGACACCGCAGCGCTGCGCGAGACCCTCCGAACGGCGGCGCGCGACCGCCGGATCGTCGTCCTGCTCGAGGACGCGTTCTCCGCAGCGCAGCTCGCTCCACTCCTGATCGCCGACCACGCCCGGGGTCCCGCCGGGCGCGGTCTCCAGCTGATCGTGACCTCGCGAGCCCGGCTCGACGGCCTCGAGGCACTGGCGGCTGCGGAGGGACTCGCGGTGGACCGTCGGACCGTCCTGCCGCTCGAGACCGAGGAGACGGTCCGGCGGCTCTCGGCCGCGACCGCCTCGCGGCGTCCGACGTCCTCCTCGGCCGACGACGCGGCGGTCCGCCGGCTCGCGAAGGCGATCAGCGGGATCCGCCTCGACCTCGACCTCGTGCTGCGCTTCATCGAAGACCACCCGGACTGGTCGCTCGCCGATGTGGCCGAGCGCTTCGGCGACCGCCCGCGGCGCGACCACGCGGTGCCGCTCCTGGAACCCTCGGTCGCCGCCGTCGGACCGGCCGC